>JALQTD010000100.1 GCA_023264155.1 Flavobacteriales bacterium
CGGGGGCGATCAGCGCGTATTACTTGCAACCGGTTTTGGGCCAAATCAAAGCCCCCAAGCTCCCTTCCCTCCGCGACTGGTTCCAGGCCGACTCGGACTCGGACCACGTCGCCCCCGATGCACCCCCTGCCGAGCGGCGCAACCGCCCCGCCCCTACTCACGAACCCGATCCTGAATCCGACCTGGAAGGCGACGCAACCGAATCATGGCGTTGGGAAGTGGGCGAAGACGAGGAGCGGGTGTTGGACGAAGTGTTGCCCCCTGAACCTGAGCCGGACTCCGAGCCCGTTGCTGAGCCCAAGCATGCAGCCCAAGAGGAGGACCTGAGCGATGTGGGGTTTGAAGTGCATTTGGCCGATGAAGAAGAGCAGCTGACGGAGGCGGAAATCAACCGGAAGGTCAAGGAATTTGGCGAATACGACCCCACGCTCGAACTGTCGCGCTTCCAATTCCCTACCCTCGAACTGCTCGTCAACCACGGCGACGGCAAGCACCGGGTGTCGAAGGACGAACTTGAGGCGAACAAGGACCGCATCGAGGCTACGCTCGCCAATTTCAAAATCGACATCACGAAAATCACGGCGGAGGTCGGGCCCACGGTCACGCTGTATGAAATCGTGCCGGCGCCCGGCGTCCGGATTTCGAAGATCAAGAACCTCGAGGACGACATCGCCCTGAGCTTGAGCGCGCTCGGGATCCGCATCATCGCGCCGATTCCCGGGCGGGGCACCATCGGCATCGAGGTGCCGAATTCGAACCCGGACGTGGTGTCGATGAAGGCCCTCATTGCGAGCGAACGCTTCCAAGGGTCGGACGCCGCCCTGCCGGTGGCCATCGGCAAGACGATCTCGAACGAGACCTACGTGTTCGACCTCGCGAAGATGCCGCACTTGCTCATGGCCGGTGCCACGGGCCAGGGCAAGTCGGTGGGGCTGAACGCCATGCTGGTGAGCTTGCTGTACCGGAAGCACCCGTCGCAGCTGAAGTTCGTGCTCGTGGATCCGAAGAAGGTGGAGCTGACGCTGTTCAACCACATCGAGCGCCATTATTTGGCCAAACTCCCAGACACCGAAGACGCGATCATCACCGACACCTCCAAGGTCGTCGCCACCCTGAATTCCTTGTGCATCGAAATGGACCAGCGGTATGACCTGCTGAAGGACGCGCAATGCCGGAACATCAAGGAGTACAACCACAAGTTCACGAACCGCCGCCTCAACCCCGAGGAGGGGCACCGCTACCTGCCGTACATCGTGCTGGTCGTGGACGAATTCGCGGACCTCATCATGACGGCGGGCAAGGAAGTCGAAACGCCCATCGCGCGCCTCGCCCAGCTCGCACGGGCCATCGGCATCCACCTCATCATTGCCACGCAGCGGCCGTCGGTCAACATCATCACCGGGACGATCAAGGCGAACTTCCCGGCGCGGATTGCGTTCCGCGTGACGTCGAAAATCGACTCGCGCACCATCCTCGACGCGGGGGGCGCGGACCAACTCATCGGGCGCGGCGACATGCTCCTGAGCACGGGCAACGACCTCATCCGCCTGCAGTGCGGCTTCGTCGACACCCCCGAAGTGGAGCACATCTGCGAATACATCGGAAGCCAGCAGGGCTACCCGGATGCGTTCCTTCTGCCGGAGTACACGCCGGAAGGGGATGCCAGCGAAGGCGGTATTCCGTCCGACGATGAACGCGACAGCATGTTCGAAGAAGCGGCCCGGGTGCTCGTCATGCACCAGCAGGGGTCAACCTCGCTGTTGCAGCGCAAGCTCAAGTTGGGGTACAACCGGGCGGGCCGCATCATGGACCAATTGGAGGCCGCCGGCATCATCGGCCCGTTCGAAGGGTCGAAAGCCCGGAAAGTCCTCGTGCCCGACGAAGCAAGTTTGGAACAAATGTTGCGAGGGGGAGATGCATGAAGCATCTTCGCACCATGAACCGAACCTTTGCCATCGCCGTTTGCGCACTTTTTGCGGCGGTCCCTGCCTTTTCACAAGACGCCCACGCCCTGCTCGACCGCATGAGCGAACAGGCCCGCACGTACGATTCGGTGCTCGCGACCTACACCTCTACCCTCACGGACCATGCGAATGACATGGAGATGACCCAGGAAGGGGCCATTGAAATTGAGGGCGAGAAATACTACTTGGACTTGGGCGATTACGTCGTCATTTCGGATGGCCAAACCGTTTGGACCTATGAAACGGCCATCAACGAATGCTACGTGGACGACGCCGAAGAATTGGCCGAAGACGGCATGGATCCCTCCAAGCTCTTCACGATTTGGGAAGACGATTTTCGGTCCGAGTGGCGGGGCACCACCACGGTGGGTTCCCGGCAGGTGGCCCAAATCCACCTCTACCCCAACTCCACGGAAGACAAGAGCTACCACACCATCCAGTTGTACATCGACGAATCCGCCCTCGAGCTCGTGCGGGCGGTGGTGAAAGGCCGCGAAGGCACCGACGTCCAGTACGACGTCCACACGTTCAAGCCGAATGCCGCCGTAACCAGCGGCCGCTTCACCTTCAACGCGAACAACTACCCCGGCGTCGAAGTCATCGACAACCGGCTCTGAATCAAGGGACTTCCTGCACGCAGGGCTCCTCGGCATCCTGCCAACGTCCCGCACAGAACTGCTGCACGCGCCAAGCGCGGTTGATGAACCCCGTTTCCGCGCCGGTCGGCTCCCAGTCGAACCGCGCATCCAACGCCCCCGGCACGCGGCCACGCCATTCGGGCGACCACCGCGCCGTTTCCAGCAACGCTTCGTGGGCAATCCAAGCGTAGTTGCCCGGCTCCACGCCGCACGCATCCCGGTACCCCTTGACCCGCGCTTGCGCCGTCGAATCCCCCCAATCCATCCAGTCCTCGGTGGGGTACGTCAGTTGGCACCGCTCAAACGTGGTGCGGTCGATGAACGTGTAATCCGCGGCCTTGGGATGGAGGTACAGGCGGGTCGGCAAGCTGTCGGCGAGCTGGAGCTCCGTTTGGAGGTTCGCAACCATGGCGCGGGAGGTGGGGCCGCTGGGGATGGCGATGGCGACGGGTTCGTGGGCCAACATTTGGTCCACCACCCCTTCCGCAAACCGGGTGGACACCCCGTGGCTGATCCACCCGGCATCGTCCGGCAAGCCCTGTGCAGCGCGCGCGCGGGCGAAGCCCTTCCGGAACGCCTGCTGCTCGGCCTGGCCTTCAATGGCCAGCTCCAGCACCAGCACGTTGCCCGTAGGGTGCGCGCGCGCCACCGACTCACCAAGGGCCGCGAGGGCCGCCAGTTCGTGGGGCGCATACATCATGGCTTGGGGGTGAGCGGCGAGGAGGGCGCCGGGCTGCGGAGTCAGGATCCAGTGGGGCTTGCCCGTGGGGGCCGTGACTTGCAAGGCAGAATCGAGATGGGCGCGGCGCAAGGGGCCGAGGACGACGTCTGCTGAATCGAGGGTGGCCCGCGTCCAGGTGCTCCGGCCGAGGGAGTCGCGCTCGGCGTCGCGGATGTCGAGGACCGTGGGGATGCCGGCCGCGGCGAGTTCCTGCGCGCCCCATTTGAGCCCCTGCACCATTTCGAGCGCCACGGAGCGGAGGCGCTGCACTTTCAGCGGGAATTGGCCGCCATCGAGGGTATCGGCGTCGAATTGGAAGGGCAGCAAGGCCAAAACCCGCAGCGTGTCCCCAGCGGCCAGCGCCGGGTGCCGGTCGGGCACGGCCGCACGCGCTGGCGCGGGTTCCGGTTCTGTCGTGGCGTTTTCTGTGCCGGGAATGCGCACCGCGTCGCCGGGCTGCAGCCCTCCGAGCACCGCGGGATTCGCGGCCTGCAGGGCCTCGACCGTGGTGCCGTATTGCCGCGCGATGCCGTAAAGCGTCTCGCCAGGAGCGACCACGTGCGAAGCGAGGGGGTCCGGGGCGTCCAGGTCGACGACGTCGGGGATGTCGGGGAGGATGACAGGGGACGGGAGCAGCAGGATTTGGCCTGGTTTCAAGCCATCATCCGCCCGCACACTCGGATTCGCCCCCAACAGCGCGTTCACGTCCAAATCGTACGCGCGCGCGATGCCAAACAGCGTCTCCTTCCGCTCCACCTCATGCACCCGCTGCCCGTTGATGACGCGCAGCGAATCCGCCGCCGCATGCACCATCGTGCACGCGACCAGCGCGGTCCATAAAGTGAAAACGGTGCGTACCATCATTCCCATTCAATCGTTGCCGGCGGCTTCGAACTGATGTCATACACAACGCGGTTCACCCCGCGAACCTTGTTGATGATGTCGTTGGAAACCTTCGCCAGGAATTCATAGGGCAGGTGGCACCAGTCCGCCGTCATGCCATCGGTCGAACTGACCGCGCGCAAGGCCACTGCCTGCTCGTACGTCCGCTCGTCGCCCATCACGCCGACCGACTGCACCGGCAGCAGGATGGCCCCTGCTTGCCACACTTCGTCGTAGAGGCCGGCATTGCGCAGTCCTTGGATCCAAATGTGGTCGACCTCTTGCAGGATGCGCACCTTTTCGGCGGTGATGTCGCCGAGGATGCGGATGGCAAGCCCCGGTCCGGGGAACGGGTGGCGGCCTAAGATGTGCGGGCGGATGCCGAGCGCCTTGCCCACCCGACGCACTTCGTCCTTAAAGAGGAGCCGGAGCGGCTCCACCACTTCGAGTTTCATGTAATCCGGCAAGCCGCCCACGTTGTGGTGGCTCTTGATGGTTGCCGAAGGGCCGCCGGTCGCGCTCACGCTCTCGATGACGTCGGGGTAAATGGTGCCTTGGGCAAGCCAGCGGGCGCCTTCCACCTCGTGGGCGGCTTGGTCGAACACGTCGATGAACACCTTGCCGATGGCCTTCCGCTTCTTCTCCGGATCCGACTCGCCGGCCAACGCCGCATAGAATTGGTCCGCCGCGCGCACCCCCTTCACGTTCAACCCCATGTGCTCGTAATCGGTGAGCACCTGCTCGAACTCGCCCTTGCGCAACAGCCCGTTGTCCACGAAGATGCAGTGCAACCGGTCGCCGATCGCCCGGCGCAGCAACTCCGCCGCCACCGTTGAATCCACACCGCCGGACAGCCCGAGGATGACCCGGTCTTCGCCCAACTGCGCTTGCAATTTGGCAATGGTCTCTTCCGCAAAGCTGTCGGGCGTCCAGTCGCCCGTGCAGCCGCAAATCCCCATGATGAAGTTCTCGATCAAACGGGGACCGTCGGTGCTGTGCCACACCTCCGGGTGGAATTGGATGCCCCACACGTCGCGGCCCGGAGCCCGGAATCCCGCGAATTGCACGTCGCCCGTGCTGCAGATGGGCGTGAACCCTTCGCCGAGGTCGAGGATGGTGTCGCCGTGGCTCATCCACACTTGCGAGCCGACCTCCACGCCTTCGAGGAGCGGATCGTCGGCCACCACGGCGAGGTTCGCCCGGCCGTATTCGCGTGTATCGGACGCTTCGACCTTGCCCCCGTTGCGGTGGGCGAGGTACTGGGCACCATAGCAAACGCCGAGCACCGGCACGCGGTCGAGCATGGCGCTCAGGTCCGGCGCAGGCGCATCGGCCTCCCGCACGCTGTGGGGCGACCCGCTGAGCACGATACCCGCAACGTCCTCCGGGAAGTTCGCGGCTTGCTCTTCCCACTTGAACCAGGGGATGATTTCGGAATAGACATTCAGCTCCCTGACGCGGCGCGCAATCAACTGGGTGTATTGCGAGCCAAAATCCAAGATGAGGATCCGTTGATTCATGCCGCGAAAGTACACCGGTTCGGCGTTTTCAGCCGGGCGCCGCGGCCGTTACTTTTGCACCATGATTCTACAAAACTTGGAGGGGCGGCGTTTGATTTTAGCGAGCCAAAGCCCGCGTCGGCTGGAATTGGTGCGGGGCCTCGGGCTGGACCCCGAGGTGCGGGTGCGCCCCATCGACGAGTCGTGGCCGGCCGAACTTGCGGGGCCGGGCGTGGCCGAGTTCGTGACGCGCCGCAAGGCCGAGGCGTTCCTCCCGGAACTGGAGGCAGAGGACGTGGTCATCACCGGCGACACGGTGGTGCTGCTGCCGGTTGAGGGCGGCTACCGGGTGTTGGAGAAGCCGGGGGACCGGGCGGAGGCCGTGGCGATGCTGCTGGAATTGCAGGGACGGACGCACGTGGTGGCGAGCGGGGTGGCGGTGACGACGCGGGCCGAGGGCATCCGGTGCGAAGTCGATGTGTGCGAAGTGACGTTTTCGGCGTTTGATGCGCGGACCGCGGAGCATTACGTGGACACGTGCGCGCCGTTTGACAAGGCAGGGGCGTATGGGGTGCAGGACTTCATGGGGCTGGCGCATGCGGTGCGATTGAACGGGTCGTTTTACACGGTGATGGGGTTGCCGACGCACCGTTTGTACGGGTTGTTGGGCGGTGTGGGGCGGGATTTGGCCTGAACATGACATCTTCCGGAGGCCAAACCGACGCGCGTCACCTTTCGGCGTGCGCGGCTGCTTCACTTTCGTGGCGTGAAACGAGTGCTCATCCTTACGGACCTGTCTCCCGCCTCGCGTGAAGCCGTCAAACACGCCGCCTCCAGCCCGGATTTCGATCGGCAGGGCTGCACGCTGGGCAGCATCCTCGACGTCGGCTCGGGCGAGTCGAGCCTGCTCATCCGGGTCGACCACGTGATCCGGGAGCAAGCGCGCAAACTGTGCAAGTCCCTCGGGCTCGGCAGCACCTTCGTGGCGTCCTGGTCCGACATGCAGCGCGCCATCCGCGGGGGCGAGTACGAGCTCGTGCTGCTCACCACGGCAGGCGAGCCGGCGACCGAGCACGCCCGCCGCACCACCATCCCGGAGCACTTCATCGCCGAATGGGGGGTGCCGGTGCAGACCGTTTCTGTGCCAGAAGCCCGAACTTAGCCGCATGGCTACACCCTGTCATTATTGCGGCAAGCCGGCGGTTCGTCCCGTCGAGCACGCCGGCCGCGTCTATTGCTGCCGCGGTTGCCTGCGGCTCGAGGAAATGGAGGCCGCGCAGTCGGACGCGGAGAACTGCGCTGTGCCGGATTGGGAAGCTGCGGCCGATTCCGCCGAGAACGTGCGGTGGGCGCACTTGAAGGACCCGGCCTACCGCGACCGCATGGTCCGCACCGGCAGCGACGGCCGGGCCGCCACCACCCTGTTCATCCCCGACATGGTCTGCGCATCGTGCGTGGCCTTCCTGGAGAAGTTGCCGGCAAAAAACGAGGCCATCGCACGGGCTGAAGTGAACTTCCCCCGCAAGGAGCTTCGGGTCGCCTTTGACGAATCGCGCCTTTCATTGGATGCGCTCGCCGCGCTCTTGGATCGACTCGGCTACCCGCCAGAAATGCGAAACGCCGCGGATTCCAGCGAGGTGAAAAAGGACCGCACCCACGTGGCTCGGCTGGCGGTGGCCGGCTTTTGCTTCGGCAACATCATGCTCATTTCGTTCGCCGACCACCTCGGCGGGGAAGAGTTCGACCTCAGTGGCTTCCAGGCCGCCTTCGGCTGGTTCAACTTCGCCTTGTCCTTGCCCGTGCTGCTCTACAGCGCGCGCGGGTATTTCGAAAGCGCGTGGAAAGCGCTGCGGGCCGGCGGGCTGAACATGGACGTGCCGATTGCCTTGGGCATGGTCGTGATCTTCGTCCGTTCGGTGGGCGAGTTGCTGCTGGACACGGGGATGGGCTACTTCGACTCGTTGGCCGGTTTGGCCTTCTTCCTGCTCATCGGCAAGT
>JALQTD010000101.1 GCA_023264155.1 Flavobacteriales bacterium
ACATCCACGTCAAGCACGTCGAGTACATGAACATCGTCATCATCGTGACGGGTTCCATCGTCGGGGTGGCTTACTTGACCGAGCTGTTCATCAGCTGGTACTCGGGTGTGGAGTATGAGAGCTACGCGTTCATCAACCGTTTCTCCGGTCCTTACAGCTGGAGCTACTGGATCATGATGACGTGCAACGTGATCAGCCCGCAGCTGTTTTGGTTCAAGAAGATCCGCCGGAGTTTGACGGCCACTTTCGTGCTCTCCATCGTGGTGAACATCGGGATGTGGTTCGAGCGTTACGTGATCATCGTGACGTCCATCCACCGGGACTACGATCCTTCAAGCTGGGGGGAATTCCACCCCTCGAGCATGGACGTGGGCATCTTCATCGGGACGATCGGCATTTTCTTCACCCTGTTCTTGGCTTTCGCACGGTTCTTCCCGGTTTTGGCCTTGAATGAGTTGAAGACCATCCTCAAATCGAGCGGTGAGGCCTTCAAGAAACAACACGACAACCACTGATTGCTGACGCCATGAACAAGGTTTTCCATGTCATGTACGACGACGACGACACCCTGAAAGGTGCCGCTGCTCAGCTCGTCGCAAAGGGCATCCGCGTGAAGGATGTCTTCTCTCCGTTCCCCATCCACGGCATCGATCCGATCATCGGGGTCAAGCGGACGCGTTTGGCGATCGCTTCCTTCATGTACGCCACCACGGGCACCACGCTCGCGCTCTTGGGCATGTGGTACTTCATGATCTCTGACTGGCCGATGAACATCGGGGGCAAGCCTAGCTTCTCCTTGATCGAGAACTTGCCTGCCTTCATTCCCGTGACATTCGAGTTCAGTGTGTTGTGCGCGGCGCACGGAATGGCCATTACCTATTTGCTCCGAAACGGAACGCTGCCTGGCATGCCGGCAACGAACCCGGATCCCCGCACCACGGACAACATGTTCGTCATGGAGATCACCACGGAGGACAATCACCTGGCTGCTGACGAAATGGAATCCTTCATCAAGGAGACCGCACTCGTGGAGCTCAGCATCAAAGAATACAAGTGATGAAGATGCATTCGAAGCATGTGCTGCCGATTGCAGCGTTGACCTTGGTTACGGTCCAAACGGGATGCGTGACCGACCCGAACAGCCCGGGCTTGGAATACATGCCCGACATGTACCGCTCGGCTGCGGTCGAGGCCTATGTCGATTACGGCATGGATGAGTACGCGTTCGGCTGGGCCGAGCAGGCGGAGCAACGGTTGGTGCAGTCGGCACGCAAGCCGGTGACCGGCACCATTCCGTTCAACCCGGAAGCGAAGGCGTTTGTCATGCCTTACCCGTATCCGAACACGCCGGTGGGCTACGAGGCCGCTGGCGCGGAGTTGCAGTCGCCTTTGGCCACCACCCAAGCCCACATCGAAGAAGGCAAGGCCATTTACACCCAAATGTGCACCCAGTGCCACGGCGAAAAGGGTGAAGGCGATGGCGCCCTCTCGCGCAACGGTCACATCCAAGGGATTCCTTCGTACAGTGCCAAGCTGAAGGATTTGCCGGTTGGAAAGATGTACCACACCTTGACGTACGGGAAGGGGTTGATGGGGTCGCATGCATCCCAACTCGACCAGCGCGACCGCTGGCTCGTGATCGAGTACATCAAAGTGCTTCAAAACGGCGGCACCATGCCCGAGTTTGATGAAGCAGGCAACGCAGTTGAACCGGCAGCGGCAGGAGCTGAGGCCACGGCAATGAACAGCTGATATGGAATTCAAATTCGAAGGACGCGCAAAAACGATTTCCCTGGTATTGATGGGAATCGGCTTGGTGGCGCTCGTGGGGGGGTACCTCACGGATGACACCCATCACCACCAGCGTTGGTGGGCCAACCTGTTGGTCAATGGTTTCTTCTGGTTCTCCATCTCCTTGGCAGCCCTGTTCTTCTACGCGTTGAACTACGCAGTGGAGGCGGCCTGGTCTGCGATTCTGAAGCGGGTGTGGGAGGCCATTTTCAAATTCCTCCCCATCGGAGCGGGCATCATGTTGTTCATCCTGTTGGCCGGACAGTTCCATGCCCATCACCTGTACCACTGGATGGATTCGAGCCTGTACCACGAGTACATGATCACCGACGGGGACCACGTGAGCTACGTGGACACCATGGAGGCAGGCGCTGTCGCCAACCCGAATTACGATCACTTGATCGCGCATAAGGGGGCTTATTTCGCGCCGGCGTTCTATTGGTTCCGGACCATCGCGTACATCGTGACGTTCTTGGTGTTCGCTATGTTGTTCCGCAAGTGGTCTTTGCAGGAGGACGAAAAGCCAAGCCTGGACCTCCACTACAAGCAGTTCCGCCGCAGCGCTTTGTTCCTCGTGTTCTTTGCGGTCTTCAGCTCGACGCTTTCTTGGGACTGGCTGATGTCGATTGACACGCACTGGTTCTCGACGCTTTACGGCTGGTATGTCTTCTCCGGCATGTGGGTCAGCTTGCTCATTTTTGCCAACGTCTTGCTCGTCTGGTTGCGTTCGAAGGGGTACTTCCCAGAAGTGAATTCGAGCCACATGCACGATTTGAGCAAGTGGATGTTTGCCATCAGCATGTTGTGGAGCTACTTGTGGGTGAGCCAATTCTTGCTGATTTGGTACTCCAACATTCCCGAGGAGGTGACTTACTACACACAACGGTTCTTTACGGACTACAAGTGGCCCTTCCTCATCACGTTCTTCGTGAATTTCGCTATACCTTTCTACATGCTGATTGCACGGGACGCGAAGCGCAACGTCAAGTACGTTTTGATTGTGGCCTTCTTGATCTTCATCGGGCACTTTGCAGATGTGTATTTGATGGTGATTCCGGGAACCATGTTCGACCACAATGTGTTTGGTCTATTTGAAGTCGGGTTGTTCCTCGGTTTCCTCGGGTTGTTCATCAACCGGGTGCTGACCGCGCTGAGCAAGGCACCGCTGATTCCTGTGAATCACCCGATGTTGCAAGAGTCTAAGGATTTGCACCACTGATAAGGAAAGAAACGAACAGTCATGAAACTCCTCATTCTACTGGTAGTGGTCATCGGCCTGGTTGCCATCGTGCAGCTGGCGAAGGTGTACCAACTGACATCTTCCCTGCGCGAGCGCCGGGAGGAAGACATTTCCGAGGCTGATAACCGCCTGAACGGCGGCTTGTTCCTCGCGTTCATGGTCCTCTTTTACGCGTCGGTCATATGGCTGGTGGCGCGTTACGGGGATTACGCTTTGCCCTCGGCGTCATTGCACGGCGAGGCGGTGGACACCTTGATGGGCTTCAACATGGCCATCATCTTCGCGGTGTTCTTCCTCGTGAACACGCTGTTGTTCTGGTTTGCGGCCAAATACTACTACCGCCCAGACCGCAAGGCGCACTTCTTCGCACACGACAACCGCCTCGAATTGGTGTGGACGGTCATTCCATCCATTGTCTTGGCCGTCATCATTGCTTACGGCCTGTCGACTTGGAACCAAATGACCGGCGCACCAGCTGACGACGCGCTCCGGGTGGAGATTTACTCGAAGCAGTTCGACTGGACGGCGCGTTACCCTGGAAATGACGGTGAGTTTGGCTTGTCCAACTACAACCTCATCACTCCGACCAACCCCCTCGGCATCGTGACCTCGGAAGGACTTGAGGCGTCGATGGCTGAAGTGGAAAAAGGCATCGCCAAACTCGAAAAGGAGCTCAACCACGAGCGTGGTCACTTGCTCGCTGAGCAGGCGGAGCTCGAGGAGATGCTCCACGGCCACGATCACCACGGCCACGGCGACCACGGCGATCACGGCGACCACGGCCATGCGGTGGACAACAGTGCCATTGAAGCCCGTCTTCACGAAATCGAAGCCCTGCTCGAGAACGAATCAGCGTTGACGATTTTGACTGACGCGGCTTACGAAGCGAAGGAGGACAAATTGAATCGCTTGAAGCGTCACCGCCAGCGGTTGTCTGAAATCGCCGAGTTCGATTACGACGGTGGACTCAGCGCATGGACGGCCGGTAACGACGACCGCATCGTCAAAGGCGAGTTCCACTTGCCCGTTGGGCGCGAGGTTGAAATGGTGTTCCGCTCGCGCGACGTCATCCACTCAGCCTACATGCCGCAGTTCCGTGCCCAAATGAACACGGTTCCGGGCGTTCCCACCCGCTTCAAGATGACCCCGACCATCACCACGGACAGCATGCGCTTCATCACGGGTGACGAGAACTTCGACTACGTGTTGTTGTGCAACAAGGTCTGTGGTGCGGCCCACTTCAACATGGAAATGAAGATTGTGGTCGAAACCCAGGAGCAGTACGACGCCTGGTTGAAAGAACAGAAGGAATACCTCGTGAAAGAGGAGAGTGAAGAAGCTCCCGCTACCGAACAAGCGGTGGAAGTGGAGGAATCATCTGAACAAATCACTGCACAGTTGTAATCATGGCTGATCACGCACACCACCACGAGGAGAGCTTCGTTTCGAAGTACGTCTTCTCCATGGACCACAAAATGATTTCCAAGCAGTTCCTGATTACGGCAATCGGGATGGGAATCGTTGCGGTCATGCTTTCGATTTTCTTCCGCCTTCAACTCGGGTGGCCCGGTGAGAGCTTTGCCATCCTGGAAACGTTCTTGGGCAAATGGGCCCCGGACGGCGTGTTGGATCGCAATGCTTACTTGGCGCTTGTGACCATCCACGGGACCATCATGGTCTTCTTCGTGTTGACCGGCGGCTTGTCCGGCACGTTCTCCAACCTGCTCATTCCATTGCAAATCGGTGCACGGGACATGGCCAGCGGTTTCTTGAACATGCTCAGCTACTGGTTCTTCTTTGTCTCGAGCGTTATCATGATTTTCTCCCTGTTCGTGGAGGGCGGTGCAGCTTCTGGCGGTTGGACGGTTTACCCGCCGTTGAGCGCCTTGCCGCAAGCGATGCCGGGCTCGGGCATGGGTATGACGTTGTGGTTGATTTCCATGGTCCTGTTCGTGGTTTCTTCGCTGTTGGGCGGTTTGAACTACATCGTGACCATCATCAACCTGCGGACGAAGGGCATGAAGATGACCCGCCTGCCCTTGACCATCTGGGCGTTCTTCATCACGGCGGTGCTCGGCGTATTGAGCTTCCCGGTGTTGGTGTCGGCAGTGGTGTTGCTGCTGATGGACCGGACGATGGGAACGGCGTTCTACCTGAGCGACATCTTCATCGGTGGTGAGGCACTCGACGTGACGGGTGGTAGCCCCATCCTGTACCAGCACTTGTTCTGGTTCTTGGGTCACCCTGAAGTGTACATCGTATTGCTGCCTGCTTTGGGCATCAGTTCAGAGGTCATTGCTACGAACGCACGGAAGCCCATCTTCGGTTACAAGGCGATGGTTGGTTCCATCCTCGGCATCGGTTTCTTGAGCTTCATCGTTTGGGGACACCACATGTTCGTGACGGGCATGAACCCGTTCCTCGGCAGTGTCTTCGTATTCACCACGTTGTTGATTGCTATCCCGTCAGCGGTAAAGGCCTTCAACTACTTGACGACGCTGTGGAAGGGCAACCTGCGCTTCACGCCGGCGATGCTGTTCAGCGTGGGCCTCGTGAGCACTTTTGTTACGGGTGGATTGACCGGTATCATTTTGGCTGACTCGGCGTTGGACGTGAGCGTACACGACACCTATTTCGTGGTGGCACACTTCCACATCGTGATGGGCATGTCGGCCATCTTCGGCATGCTGGCAGGCATTTACCACTGGTTCCCGAAGATGTTCGGCCGCATGATGAACACGAAGCTGGGCTATGTCCACTTCTGGGTCACGTTGATCAGCGGTTACGGCGTGTTCTTCCCGATGCACTTTGTGGGCATCGCGGGCGCTCCCCGTCGTTACTACGATTACTCGGCGTTTGAGTACCTCGATTTCGTGATGGATTTGCAGCCGATGATTTCGGTGTTTGCCATCGTTGGAGGCATCGGCCAGTTGTTCTTCTTGTTCAACTTCTTCCACAGCATTTTCCGCGGTCAGGCAGCAGTCCAAAACCCTTGGCGTGCCAACACCCTGGAATGGACGACTCCCGTTGAGCGCATCCACGGCAACTGGCCTGGCGAGCTGCCGGAAGTGCACCGTTGGGCGTACGATTACTCAAACCCTGCGCACGAGGAGGATTTCGTCAGCCAAATCACCCCGGCCTTGCCCGGTGAGGAGATTCACTGACCCTGATTACAGCACATGTACAAGGCGCCCTGGTGACAACACCAGGGCGCTTTGCGTTTCCGGGGGCCGGGCTGTGCATCGGAGGCAGTATCTTCGTCACATGGAGCAGGAGGATTTCGATTTGAGGTATGAAGCCGAGCATGGCTCGGAGGGCGAACTGGAGCGTGTGCTGCGCCCGGCGCGGTTCGGCGATTTCACCGGGCAGGAAGCGGCGATGGGGAACTTGGAGGTCTTTGTGCGCGCAGCGCGGCAGCGGGGAGAGGCCTTGGATCATGTGCTTTTTCATGGCCCCCCGGGGCTGGGAAAGACCACGCTGGCCAACATCGTAGCGAACGAAATGGGCGTCAACATCCGGACGACCTCGGGCCCCGTCCTCGACAAGCCGGGTGACCTTGCCGGTCTCTTGACGAACCTCGAGGCCCACGATGTCCTGTTCATTGACGAAATCCACCGGTTGAGCCCGGTGGTGGAGGAGTACCTGTACAGCGCGATGGAGGATTTCCGGATCGACTTGGTGATTGATGCGGGTCCTAATGCGCGCACCGTGCAGATCGATTTGGAGCCCTTTACGCTTGTGGGGGCGACCACGCGGTCGGGGCTGCTGACGGCGCCGCTCAGGGCCCGGTTTGGCATCAACCTGCGGCTGCAGTACTACGATGCGGAAACGCTGATGGCCATCGTGGAGCGGAGTGCCCGTTTGCTGGGATTGCCGTGCCAAACCCAAGCCGCCCTCGAAATCGCGTCCCGCAGCCGGGGCACCCCTCGGATCGCGAACGCCCTGCTCCGCCGGGTGCGGGATTTCGCGGAGGTCAAGGGGGATGGCACCATCACGCCGGAGATCACGAATTTGGCCTTGGATGCCCTCAATGTGGACAAGCGCGGGCTGGATGAAATGGACAACCGCATCCTCAGCACGCTCATTGACAAGTTCAAAGGCGGGCCGGTGGGCATCGGGACCATCGCCACGGCCATCGGCGAGAACGCGGGCACGCTCGAAGAGGTCTACGAGCCGTTCCTGATCCAGGAGGGCTTGCTCATGCGGACGGCGCGCGGACGGCAGGCCACGGAGGAGGCGTGGCGTCACCTCGGACGGACTCCGCAGGCCCAGCCCGGCACGCTGTTCGACTGACCATGGCACGCACGGCTTGGCAACGAGCGGAACAGCGGGAGTGGCTTGAGCGGGAAGCAGCCGCCCTGGGCTTTGCGGCCATCGGCTTCGCGCGCGCAGAGCGGCTGAACGACGAGGCCGATCGGCTCGAGCAATGGCTCCAGCAGGGCTTTGCGGGCCAAATGCATTACCTCGAGCGCAACATCGAGAAGCGCCTCGACCCCACGCTCCTCCTACCCGGCACCCAAACCGTCGTGAGCCTCCTCTACAACTACCACAACCCCGATCGTCCTGCTGACCCGGATGCGCCCCGTGTGGCCGCCTACGCCCTCGGGGAGGACTATCACTTCGTGGTCAAGTGGAAGCTCAAGGAATTGCTGAAGCGGTTTCA
>JALQTD010000102.1 GCA_023264155.1 Flavobacteriales bacterium
TCCTCGATGCGCTGAACGAACAGCACGCCATCCGCCTCCGGGTCGATCGTGAAATCCGCGCGGAACAAGGTGTCCGCGAAGGCGACCACCACCGGCCCTTTGAGGCATTCCCGGCCACACAGAATGGCGTGGGCCGTGCCCAGCGGTTCGTCTTGATAGCAGATGCGGCCCTTCGCCCCGAGGCGCTCGGCCACGGCGAGCAACTGCGCCTCTGCTTCCGCGCCGAAGTCACCGATGACAAAAGCGATTTCGTCCACCTGCTGGCCGCTCCGCGCGACGATGTCCTCCACGAGCCGCTCCACGATGGGTTTGCCCGCAACGGGAATCAGCGGCTTCGGGGTGGTCAGCGTGTGCGGCCGAAGGCGGCTGCCCCTTCCGGCCATGGGGACGATGATGTTCATGCGCGCGAAGTTACGGAGATTCAGGGCGGCTTGTCAGCGGGTGCCGGTGTGGCCAAATCCCCCTTCGCCCCGCACGGTCGCCGGCAGCTCTTGCACCTCTTTCCACGCCACCCGCTCGTACCGCGCCAGGACCAACTGCGCAATCCGCTCGCCGTGCTCAATGCGGAAGGGCTGCGGCCCGTGGTTGATCAGCAGCACCCCGATCTCTCCGCGGTAGTCCGCATCGATTGTCCCGGGCGCGTTCAGGACCGTCACTCCGTGCTTGAAGGCGAGCCCGCTCCGCGGCCGCACCTGCAACTCCGTGCCCTCCGGCAACGCCACGAACAGCCCGGTCTTCACGAGCTGAAACGTTCCGGGCGCCAGTGTCACGGGCGCGTCCAAGCACGCCCGCACGTCCAATCCGGCGCTCAATGCCGTGGCGTACTCCGGCAAGGCGTGCCCGCTCCGATTCCGAACCTCCACCACCGCGCTCATCGCCCGGGAAATTGCGGCTTCCGCTTCGCGATGAACGCCTGCGTGCCCTCCTTGAAATCTTCGGTCTCGAACTGTGCGCCAAAGCTTTCAATTTCGGCCGCAAAGCCCTCCCGGCTGTACCCCGCCAGGACGGCGTCGAGCGCCGTAGCCAACGCCGTTGGCGCGTTTTTCATGATGCTCCGCGCCATGGCCTCGGCTGCGGCAGGCAGTTCAGCGAGCGGCACCACTTGGTTCACCAACCCACAAGCCAGCGCCTCATCCGCCTTCATCATCCGCGCCGTCAAAATCAGTTCCATGGCCTTGCCCTTGCCGATGAGCTGCGGCAAGCGCTGCGTCCCCCCGTACCCGGGGATCACGCCGAGCGACACTTCTGGCAGGCCCATTCGGGCCGTGTCCGAAGCCACGCGGACGTGGGCCGCCATGGCCAGTTCGAGTCCGCCTCCGAGGGCAAATCCGCTCACGGCCGCCACCACCGGCTTCCGGCATTGCTCCACCTTGTCGAACAGCAAGCGCTGCCCACGCGCCGCGAGTTCCTTCCCTTGCTCGCCGTTGAAGTCGGCGAACTCCTTGATGTCGGCCCCCGCCACGAAGGCCTTTTCTCCGGCGCCGGTGAGCACGATGGCCCGCACATCCGCGTTGGCTGCGGCGGCATCGATGGCGTCAGAAAGGGTTTGGATCACCTCGCTGTTGAGCGCATTGAGCGCTTCCGGCCGGTTAATCGTCAGGGTCAAGAGCCCATCTTGGAGGTCGCTGAGAAGGAGCATATCGTTGGATTTTCAGGCCAAAGTTACGCCACACCTCACGGCTCCGGCTCGCCCCAAATCCACCCCAGTTCCCGCCAAGCCATCGCCGCCGCCACTTCCGCATCAATCCGGTCCTTCCGTGCTTTGACAAGCGACGCTTCCCGGCTGTTGATCAGGAAAATCGAGCTTTCGCCGGCGTTGAACTTCACGGTTTCGGCGTCGAGCAGGGCCTCGGCAAGGGCCTCGGTTTCGCGGGCAGCTTCCCATTGGCGCACTTGGTCGGACCAGGCGACCCCGGCGCCGTAGGCTTCGGCCTCCCATTTCCGCGCCTTGTTTTCGAGGTCGAGTTGGATGTTCTCGCGGTCGATCCGGGCGAGCTCGAGTGCGCCGCGTTCCTTGCGAAGAAACAGCGGGAGGGCGGCCTTCAGTTCCAAGGCGTAATCCGTGGGGCCGAGGTCGATCGGGGAGGTCGGGCTGAGGGCGAGGAAGCGCGCGTCGAGCTGGGGCTTGAGTTGCTCGCGGGCGAGCCGGATTTCGGCATCGGCGGCGCTGCCTTTTGCGGCGAGTGCGTTGTTGAGGGGGTGGCTCTGCCAGCGCGCCGAGCGGGAACGGTCGTTGAGGGGGTGGAGGGTGACCCAAACCGTGGCACCGGCCCAGTCCGTCGGGGCCACCGGCGCCACGCCGTCGGCCAAGGCCACGGGGCGGCCGGCATCGTCCCACAACCACGCGGCGGCCTTGGCCCGGGACTGGGCAAGGACCGTCGAGGCGGCCGCGGCTTCCATGCGGCGTGTGGACCACCGGAGGCGGGCTTCAACGGTGTCGATGGCGGCGCGGTCTCCGCCAATGACTGCTGAGCGGATGCCTTCGAGCCGGATGAGGGCGAGGCGCTCGGCTTCCTGGGCGACTTCGGCCGCTTCGTGGGCCTTGTACCACTTCCAGTAGGCAGCAGCGGCGTCGAGGAGGAGGTCGTTGAGGGCGAGGGTGCGCTGGGCGGCGTTGAGGGTGACGTAGGCCTCGGCCTTGCGGAGTGCGGTCCGGCGGGCGTCGGTGAGCAGGCCTTGGCCGAGGCGGACGGTGGCGCCGACGGACCAGAGGCCACCGTCGGGGAGGGTGGATTCGGGGTTGAGGTAGGCGCCGTCGGTTTGGGACCAGCTGGATTCGAGGGAGATGCCGAGGGGGGTTTCGGCCACAACGCCGGCGGCTTGGTAGTCGTAGTAGGCGGTCCCGCCATAGGACTTGCTTTTATCGGAGGCGAAGAGCTTGGGATCAAAGGCTCCACGGGCCTTCCGGAGGTAGGCGGCGGCGGCGTCTTCGAGGAGTTCGGCTTGGCGCGCAACAGGGTGGTGGGTGAGGACGGCTTGGAGGAAGGCGGTTTCTTCAAATTGGATTTGGGCTACCGCATGCCATGCACCCGCCAAAAAGCTCATCAGCAGGAAGAACCGCCTCATCACTTGCCTTCTTTTTTGTCCTCCTTGTCAGCGGGACTCCCGTAAAAATCGGGGGGGAAGCCGTTCAACTGACGCCAGACCTCGTACCACACCGGGACGGTTTTCAGCAGGGCAATGCCGCGCGCACCGCCGCCTGCTCGCAAGGCCTCGGGCCACGGGGCTTCGGGCCGCTCACTCACGAGGACCCGGTACTTGCCGTTGTCACTGATGACGGGATCGATGGCCATGACTTCACCCGGGAAGGTGCCGTAGGTGACCGCCGGCCAGCCCGAGAAGACGATGGCGGGCCAACCATCGAACAAAAACCGCACTTCGTTTCCCACATGGAGGAGCGGCAAGTCCATGGGGGCGATGTAGAACTCCACGGCAAGGGCCGTCTCCTCCGGGACGATGGTCAAGATGGGCGTGCCCTCTTTCACCGTTTCGCCGATGCCCCCTTGAAGCGCCTTGGTGACGCGTCCGGCCTGGGGCGCTCGGAGGTAGCGGAACCCGGCACGTGCTTCGTAATTGGCCAAGGTGTTGCGGAGCTTAGCGACTTCACCGCGGGTGGTTGCGGCCCCGGACTCGGCGCTGAACCGTTCGCTGCTCACCTTGGCGAGTTTGTCGGCGAATTCACTGGCAATCGTGCTTTGGTCGAGGAGGGCATTGGCCAATTCGTTGCGGCTCGTCGCTAGTTTGTTCAGGGCGGATAGTTGCTTGGCTTCCGCTTCTTGTTGCTTCATGCGACGCGCTTCGAGGTCGGTCAGCGATTTCAGTCCTTGGTCATACAGGGCCTGTTGACGAGCAAGTTGGGCCATCGCTACATCGAGGTTGAGCGATGCGGCCACGAGTCCAGCGCTGTCGGTGAGCACTTTAAGCCGGGCCTGTTCCGTCTTGTTCCGCGCTGCAGCCAATTTCAAGTCCCGCGCGGTCGTTACGGCCGTGAATTGGTCGTTGAGGGCTGTAATCTTGGAGGTGTAAGCGTCGAGGCTCGCGGTTTTTGCTGCGAGTTGTTCGCGTGTGCGCAACAGCAGCTCCGGGTCGGTGTACTCCGATTTGATTTCGGAGAGGCGAACGAGGGTGTCGCCAGCAGCGACGACTTGGCCTTCGCGGACGAACCACTGCTCAATCCGACCGGGGATGGCACTCGGCACTTGCTGCGGGCGCTGATCCGGTCGGAGCATCGTGATGGTGCCGGTGCTTTGGATGTTTTGGGTCCACGGCAAGAAGGCCAAGCCCACGACCACCAAGCCGACGACAGCCAGCAACCGCCGCGTCCACGTTCCGGTATACCGGCTTCGCAACATCCCAAACGCTCCGTAAGTGCGTTCGTCGATGCGCCGTTCGATGGAGTTGTCGCTCAGGTTAAGCATGGTCAGGGGTGCTGATGTGATCGATGCGGCCGTCCTTGAGGTGGACGATGTGGGTACACCGCTCCAGGAAGGCCGGTTCGGTGGTCGCGGCGACGAGGGTCCACGGGTGCTCGGGGCGCGTGAGGTACGCCGAAAGCCGTTCGCGTTCTTCCTGTTCAAATGGGTGGAGGAAAGGATCGAGGACGAGCAGGGAGGGTTTACCGGCAATGGCGCGCGCGAGGAAGATTTGGTGCACCACGGTTTGGGGCAGCCCTTCCCCATCGGAAGTGAGGGGGGTCTCGAACCCTTCGGGCCATTGCTCGATGAGCGGCATGAGCCCTACGGCTTCGGCGGCTTGTTGCAGGTCGTCCATGGAAATGCCGCTGCGCCCGACCGTTAAGTTCTCCGTCAGGGTCCCGTCGAAAATGACTTCTTGCGCGAGGTAGTCCCCGATTTGCCGGCGGAGCAGGCGCTGGTCCCAGTTTTTTGCGGGCACGCCATTTAAAATCCGCGTGCCTTGGCTGGGCTCGATGAGGCCGGAAAGCACGTGAAGCAAGGCGGTCTTTCCGCTGCCCGGAGGCCCCACCACGGCGACGCGGGTGCCGGCGGCCAGTTCGAGGTTAATTCCGGAAAGAACCGGGCGGTTGACGTAGGTCCCGTTCGGCAGTTCCACATCGTGCAGTTGCACTTTGAATCCCGCGCCAGTGAGCGCTGTCATCCGGTTTTCGGCCCCTTCGCGATCGAGCGGGATGTCGGTGACTTGCCCCATTTTCTCCACGGCGGTGAGCACGTCGTAAATGGGCTCCATCGTCAGGATGAGCTTCTCCGCGGAGTTCATGATGAGGATGATGATGATCTCCGACGCGACGAATTGGCCGACCGTGATTTGGTTCTCGATGACCAGTAGGCCACCAAGCACGAGCAACCCGAGGGTGATGAGCGCCTTGAACGCCACGACATTTGCATACTGGAACACCAGCACCTTGAAGTGCGCTTTCCGGTGGGCCAAATACGATTTCACCAACCCGTCCGTTCGCTCCATCGGCAATTCGGTTTGGCCTGCGAGCTTGAACGTGCTGAATCCGCGCGCAAGCTCCTTCAACCAATGCGCCACGCGGTATTTGTCACTGCTTTCCTTCAAACTCGTTTTCATCCCACGGGGCCCGCTCCAATAGACGATGCCGCCCAGTGTCGCCGCCAAGACGATGCCGAAGAAAATGAAGTTCGGGTGGTAAAACGACAGGAGTATGAGCCCGAACACGATTTGCACGCCGCTCGCTGTGAAATCGAGCAGCAACTTCGACAGCCCCTTTTGCACGTTCAATGTATCGAAGAAGCGGTTGATCAATTCCGGGGGGTAGGAGCCGCGCAAGGCCTCGGTTTTGAAGCGCGGGATGCGGTATGCAAATTCAAAAGCAGCGCGCGTGAAAATCCGCTGCTGCAGGACCTCGGTGATGCTGAGTTGCACCACCTGGAGCAAGCCGCTCAAGGCCACGCCCGCGGTGACAATGACCGTTAAAATGATCCAACTCGTGCTGACCCTTCCGGCGAGGATCAGGCCGACGATGGCCTGAATTCCCAGAGGCAAAGTCAAAGCGACCAGCCCGTTGACGGCAGCGTAAAGGTAAATGTAGGTGATGTCGCGGCGGTCCCGTTGGAACATGCGGAAGAGCCGCTGGATGGGGCGTACGCTGTCGGCAGAAGTTGTCGGCATGCGAATTTGTTTAGAATGGCTCTAAATAAACAGCCAAAAACGGCATCGGTTCAAGGGCGTTCTCGTTAAAGAGCATCAAAATCCCTGATGTGTGCCATCCGGTGGGGCTGGCTCGCGATGAGTTCCTGGGTATAAGGATGTTGCGGACGTTCGAGGACTTGGGCGGCAGGACCGAGCTCAACGATCTGGCCAGCGTGCATCACGGCGACGCGGTCGCAAAAGCCCGCCACAACGGGAAGGTCGTGGCTGATGAAGAGGTAGGTCAGGCCGCGTCGGTCGGCGAGGTCGCTCAGCAGGGCGAGGACGGATTCGCGGATGGCGGTGTCGAGGGCGGCCACCGATTCGTCGAGTACGAGGAATTCGGGTTCCACAGCGAGGGCGCGGGCGATGACAACGCGGGCGCGCTGGCCGCCGCTGAGGTTACCGGGGCGCTTTGATGCCGTGTCTTCCGGCAGGCCGACTTCGGCGAGGAGGGCTGCGGCGCGTTCGGCGGGGTGGCCGTGGGTGGCGAGCACCTCGCGGAGGGCGGCGCCGATGGTCATGCGGGGGTTCAGGGCCGCGTAAGGGTCCTGGAACACGAGTTGGGCTCGGCGGCGCAGGGCGGGGAGGGTGGCGGGTTCGACCGGCGTGCCGTCGAAAACGATGTGCCCGGCGTCGGTAGGGGAGAGGCCGAGGAGGGCGCGGCCGAGGGTGGATTTGCCGGAGCCGCTTTCGCCGACGAGCCCGAGCCGTTCGCCCCGGTGGATCACGAGGTCGATGCCTTTGAGCGCCTCGAATCGGGCGGTGGGCCGGCCGATGAGGTCGCGTTGGGTGACGAACGATTTGCGCACGCCCACGGCGGTGACGAGGGGCGGGGCGGGTTGATGCGGCACGTGGCGCACGGGCCGGCGGTGGGCGGCGAGCAATTCGGCGGTGTAGGCGTGTTGGGGCGCCTCGAAGATTTGGGCCAAATCCCCCCGCTCCACCACCCGCCCATCCCGCATCACCACGACCTCGTCCGCGATCGCTTCCACCACGCCCAAATCGTGCGTGATGAACAACATCGCCAGCCCCCGCTCGCGCTGCAACCGCGCCAGCAACTCCAGCAGCGACCGCTGCACCGTGACATCCAGGGCCGTCGTCGGCTCGTCCGCAATCAACACGTCCGGGTCGCTCGCGAGCGCCAGCGCGACCATGACCCGCTGCTTTTGGCCTCCACTCAACTCATGCGGGTACTTCCGCGCCGTCCGCTCCGGATCCGGCAGCTCCACCTCGCCCAGCAGCTCCACCGCACGCGCCAGCGCCTCCTTCCGCCCCCAGCCCCGGTGCACCTCGAGCGGCTCCGCGACCTGCGCGCCCACCCGCATCGACGGATTGAGCGACGACATCGGGTCCTGAAAAACCATCGAAACCCCGCGCCCGCGCGGTGCCCCCTGAACGAGCCAATCCACCCCCGACGGCCCGTGCACCACCTCCCCAGCCACCACCCGCCCACCGGCCGGCAGCAGCCCCATGATCGCCGAGGACGTCACGCTTTTCCCCGATCCACTCTCCCCCACGAGCGCGGTCGTCGCCCCCGCCCGC
>JALQTD010000103.1 GCA_023264155.1 Flavobacteriales bacterium
TGACCTTGGTGGTCAACGTCGGTTCGCAACCCAACTCGATCAGCCTCTACCACCCTGGGGGCTACCTCACCTCGCCCTCCAGTGCCAACGTGATGCATTGGCAATTCACAGACGCTGAAGGCGCGCTCATCCACGAGGCGACCCTCACGGATGAAAATTTCGTGCAGTTCACGCATGACGTCCCGCTGACGGACACCATTTTCGTGTCGGTTTTGCTGACGAATCAGGAGGCCATTCACAACGGGAGCCCGGTCGCGTGCCTCATCGAGGACCGCTTGACGTGGGTGGAAGTGGAGATCCTCCCTGGTACGTTTGTGGGGAGTTGGACCTTGGGCGGCAGTGCAGGCCAAACCGCCACTCCCACCGGAATCGCCCCGCCCCGTCCCCTCGGCAGCAAGCAACTTAGCCTCATCTTAGACGCCCAAGGCCGCCAGGTCTCCGCAATCACGGCCCAGCAGTTGCTGTTTTTTGTGTACGACGATGGAACCGTGATCAAGCGGTTTGTGGTGGAGTAAGTTATCCGCCCAATCCCCGCTAGGCATCACCTGAACCAGACGGACGTACGCCTGTGGGCGAACACCGTCCAGGCATCCATCAACGGCATCGGGTAATGCGCGCAACCCGGCCATCCGCCGTCCGCAATACATACCCACCTGCAGGCAACGGACTGACGTCCACCGACGGGCCTGTGCCCGCGTCCACTTGCTTGCCCGAGCCGTCGAACAACGTCCACTGGTCATTGGCTTGGAGGCCCAATATGCCGGTCCGGC
Source organism: Flavobacteriales bacterium (assembly GCA_023264155.1). GTDB lineage: Bacteria > Bacteroidota > Bacteroidia > Flavobacteriales_D > Sanyastnellaceae > JALQTD01. Next base: position 771 of record JALQTD010000103.1, read on the forward strand.
CAACCGATGGGTTAGGGAAGGCAACCAAGGTGTTTGCGGCAGCAAGGGGTGAGTCGACGCTTTCGGGGTGGTCGAGTTGGACGCGGTAGGCGGTGCCGATGCCTTCTGCGTCGCCGCCAGTGACATACCACCAAGTGTAATTCGGAACGATGGCTGCGCGGAATCGCCCGGCCATCGGGTTGGGTAAGTCAACGAATTCCACATTGAGCGGGCCGATGGACTCGTCGTAGGTGGAACCGTATTCGGAGGTGGAGGGGGCGGGGGATAGGCCGGCTCCGGTTTGGTCCACCCCACCTTCCACATAAAAGCCCGCATCCGGATACGGCCCTCCGAAGTAATGGTACCCCATCGCGTGATAACTGTGCGGATAGGCCAAATCAAAGGCCGTCCACTCCATGTCCCCAGCCCCGAGGAACGCCCCACCGGCGACCCCTTCGAACACGTTCGTTGCGGCATTGTAGACCCGCCCACCGGTGACGACCACGACATCAGGCCATTCGGCCCATACCGCAGCCAGGTTGTCCGCTGCGTAAGGCAGGTCGGGGCCGGGCGTCCATTCGGATCCGTTCCAGACCTCGGTGGAAGCGAGTTGGAACCCTTCGGAGGGATTGAAGCCCCCGATAGCCATCGCTAACGAGCTGGAATTCATGGATCCTACCAAGGCGAAGCTCGAGCGCGCAGTGGCGAGTGAGCCGGTGGGGGTGACTTGGTACGTCACGGTGTTGAACAGGTCGCAACTGGAGAGGTCCTGCATGCCGTCGTACCCGCCGCATATGAGGATGGATTGGGAGGAAAGGAGGGCGCTGCTGTGACCTGCTCGGCCTGAGGACATGGTGGCTACGGTCGTCCAGGTGTCGGTGTCGAAGTCGTAGAGGAGGATGTCGTCGTAGTAGGTGGCCCCGCCATCCCACCCTCCGATGACAAAGACGCGGTTTTGGGAAACATGCAATGCAGGTGCCGAGGCGTCTTGTCGGGGGGCAGGCAAATCCGCAATCGAAGTCCAAACACCTTCATCAGTGCTGTAGAATTCACAACTAGCCGTGGTCGCCGCCCCGTCGAATCCACCGATCGCCAGCACCCCGTCTTGTACCGTACCCATGACATGACCCTCGCGGTACTCCATCATCGGGGCGATGGGTTCGAAGTATGGGAGTTGAAATTGCGCGAAGCAAGGGGCGGTAACGCAACCGAGAACAAAGAGGAGAGAAGGGTGCTTCATGGGCAACATCCAGGCTGAGGGTGGCTGAAGTTACACGATTGAATTTGTAATTCAAATTGGTTTGTCTGAATGGTGTCCACGCTCAATTATCCAATTCGTAGAGGGGACCACGGGGCTTCGCGTACTTCCGAGGCGTTTGTTCATTCCCGCAAAGTAAGCAGCCGCTGCAGGTGCCGATCGAGCTGGGTGTCTGCGTCCAAGTTCAGTTTCCCCCGAATGCGCGACCGGACATTGTACACGTGGGCCGGGGTGCAGGCGAGCCGGATGGCGGTTTCTTCCGCATTCAATCCGTCGACCATGGCTGCGACCACGTCCATTTCGGAAGCCGACAGCTTGTAAGGAGCGAGCGGTGACAAATCCAGGGACTTCGAAGCAGGGGAGAGGGCGGCGGACCAAACATGCCAGACCGCTAGCGCTGCCCCGTGCTGACCCAAGTCCCCCTTCAGCCGGTCATCCAGCGGCTGCAGCACTTCCGGCAACGGCGTCGCGTCAAACCGGTAGGCGCGCCAAGCATAGGCGGTGGCGGCCATCAGGGCGAGTGCGCCGAGCAGCGCCACCCATTCCGTCCACGGCGTTTCGGGAGCGGTCGGCTCGGGCAAAGCGCGCAATTCGGTGAGGGGCTTGCTGGCGGCCTGCTCGTTGAAGTACGCGTGGTTCGGGGCCGTCCAATGTACGAGCAGCCACAGGGCATCGTCGCCCAGTCGCGCCCAGTTCGCGCGTTCACCGACCGGCGTGGCGCACGTCCGCCAGACCGGATCGCGCCACGAGTCCGGCTCAGCGGACCGCAACTGGTTCGTCCACGCGGCCCGGTCCCCAGCGATCGCCGCTTCCAAGAGCGCCTGGTCTTGCCCAGCGGCCGCGGCGGCGCTCAGGAGGGTCAGGAGGAGTACGGTGCTGAACTTCATGGCTTGCCGGAGTTGTTGGAGCCGTAACGTTGGGCAATCCACTGCGCCATGTCCATGCCGTCGGGCAGCTCCAGCTTGCGTTTCACAGTGGCCCGCACGTTGTAGACGGCGGACACGGAAATGCCGCGGTGGATGGCGGTTTCCTTGGGCCGCACCCCGTCGAGCCAGTCGGTCAGGATGTCCTTTTCGCGCGGCGTCAGGGGCAGGTCGCTGTCGAGCGTTTGGGCCCGGTCCGGCAGCGGCGCGCGCAGGTGCAGTTGCCGCAGCATGTGCCGCGTGAGGGGCAAGGGAGCGTCGCTGTGGAGGGCACGCTCGAGGGTTTGGGCCAAATCCCCCACCTCCATCCCCGCCAGCACCCGCCTCCTCCGCCAACCCCACGCCGCCAACCCCGCGGCCAACAGCCAGGCACTCCCCGCAGCCCACCCCGCCCACGCCACGCCCTCCACCTCCGCAACCTGCGTCCCTTCCGGCATGGCCACATCGCGCAACGCCAATGGACAGTCCTGCACAAACGCCCACGTCTCCGCCGCATCCATCCCCGAAGTCCGCTGCCAAATGCTGTCCCACGGCGCGAACAGCAGCACATGCGCCGCCATGACCTCCACGGCCAAGGTGCTGTCCTCCGCGACCCAAGACTGCATCAGCGGCTGCAACGCCGTGAACCGCTCGCGATCATCCTGCCAAAGCAAATACGCCGCCGCCGTCGCCCCCATCATCACCGCGTTGTACCCCGTCATCGGCTCAAACCGCATCCGTTCAAACGTGGTGTTGGCGGCCTCGCGGTGGCCCAACTTCATTTCAGCGAGCAACCGGTTGCTGAGCACTTGGTTCACGAATCCTTCCCCGTGCACGTTCGCGGGACGCCCGGCGCGCAGGTCGCCATAATACAGGTCTTCCGCCCGTTCGGCCCACTGCACCGCTGCTTCCCATCGTTCCGCCATGAGGGCTGCATTCGCCAAGTTATTGAGCCCCATCGCATCGACCTCATCCTGTGCGGCATCAAAGGATGCTGCGTAGGCTTGGTAGGCTGAATCCACCTGGCCATTCAGCTGGTGATAGACCCCAAGTCCTTGCAAGGCGATGTACGATTCATGTGGGGTGAATGCGGACTCCTTGCACTTCGTTAAATGTTGGCGCATCTTATCGAGCTCGCCTTGCATGTGGTGCCAAACCCCCAAGTTGTAATGCACTTGCGGGGTGAGCTCCGCGCATTCTTCCATCCCACCCGGAAACGGTTCTTGCCAGGTAGGGTCCAACAGCCGCACGTGCATCCAAAGGAAGAACTGCATTTGGTCGTAATCGCAACCGTTTACCCCTTCATCTGCAAGGAGGTGCTCCGCGTATTTTGCTTTTAGCAAAGCGGCATTGCCATTGCATTCAACGAGCAATTGATTCATGCGGTCGTTGAGTCGTTCCAAATCAGATTGCGCCCCTGCACCGCGCACAGAGCCAATTGCCACGAGACCGAGAAGCAAGCCGAATCGAAGCCAAACCATGTGCTGAAAATTACGCCAACCCACGCTCATTGCCGTCTCTCATGGGGGCTGATGAACCTCACCTAAGGCATGATGTGGCATCATGAATGCATCACATATATATGTGGCATACGTGAATACAAGAGGAGCCGCGTGTTTCTGTTTGCTAAGTTTATACTTCGTTCATTTGGTTAATCTCGATTCTCATGGGTGCAAAGAAGTTATTGGTTGTGTTTTTGGCGACTGTGGTTGCAGTTGGTGGCGCCGTCGCGCAGCAAACGGCCGTTCTTCAAACCACCGAAGGCGACAAGGTGTACCTCCGTGTAGACGGTTTGTCCTTGCGTTCGAACCTGGACACCCTGTTCAGCAACATTGCCGGCTTAGGCGACGAGATCGACAACCTCTCGTGGTCGGACGTCCTCGAAAACGGAACCACCCCCGGCACGGACGTAGATTTCTTTGGGTACGACGCCACAGGCCTCGGTCAAGTCAACACGACAGGGACGTTTACCGGGGACAGCTTGGTACTGAACAAGGATGCTGCCATCACGGGCCGCTTGAACGTGTCCAGCGTGACCACGCTGGGCGACTCGCTACTTGTTGCCGGCACGGTCGTGCTCAACGACTCCCTTCGGGTGGTGTCTGCAGTGAGCATGGGTTCCCGGCTGCATGTAACCGGGGTAACGGCGCTCGGTGATTCACTGCATGTCGTCGGAAATGTCGACTTGGACGCCTTGTTCAATGTGGACGGTGCGGCCACGTTCGGCAGCACCGTGACGGTTTCCGGTGAAACCACCCTGAACGACACCCTGCACGTCGACGCAGCTGCTTTGTTCAGCGACTCCATCCATGTGGGCGGCAACGCGCGCCTCGCGGGCACAGTGCAAGCGGATGGGGCAACGTCCTTGGGTTCAACGCTCTCCGTTGTAGGTGCGACCACCCTGTCGAGCACGCTGGGCGTTGCGGGAAAAACGACGTTGGCGGATTCGCTGATCGCAAACGGCGGGGCTGATTTCAACAGCACCTTGAGCGTGGACGGGAACACAACCTTGAACGGTACCACCATCGACGGCAACCTGGACTTGAACGGCAATGCCGATGTCAGCGGAACGTTCGATGTGACGGGTGCAGCAGCCTTGTCGGCTGCGCTCGATGTCAGCGGCGTGACCACGCTCTCCGACACCCTGCATGCAGAGGCGCCCGCCATGCTCGACGATTCCTTGCGCGTGGGCGGCAACACGCGGCTGACGCAAGACTTGTGGGTGGACGGCAACACGAACATCGGCGGCACGGTGAACATCACGGGGGCCACCACCCTCGGTGGCGCGTTGAGCGTTAGCGGCGTGACCAGCTTGGGCGACTCGCTGCATATGAGCGGCGGGGCGGACTTCGATGGCAACGTGAACGTGGACGGAGGGACGACCACGAACACGTTGAGCGTCACGAACACGGCGACGTTCAACGGACCGAGCGCATTCAACGATGCGGCAACCTTCGGTGACTCGCTGTATGTCAACGCCCCCGCCACGTTCAGCGACACGGCCGTGTTCACGGGCGGAGCGCACATCACGGGCGGCCTGAACCTCGACGCCCTGACCTTGAACGGGGTGGAGATCCCGGCCTTGGACGACACAGACGCCCTGCCCGAAGGGGACAGCAACCTGTACTTCACGGCGGCGCGGGAAGCGGCGTTGCAAGCACAGTTGGACCAAATCGACTCCTTGAACCAAGCGTTGACCGCCATCATCGACAACCTCATCGGCCAGCTGTACGACCCGCCCACGGCTACGACCGTCGATTTGACTGCACCGACCGTCACATCGGGCACGATCACGGCGAACTTCACCGATGGAGGGGCGGAAGTGGAGCTCGCGGGCTTCATTTTCTCCGCGGAGGCGGATTTGTCCGATAGCACGGTGTACGAGGTGACGCCGGGCGCGAATTTGTCCCAGGCCTTGAGCGGGCTGGACAAGGGCACGACGTATTACTACCGCGCGTTTGTGGAGACGATTGCCGGCCGTGCGGAAGGCCAAATCGAATCCTTCACCACCATCGACGATCCCGCCGTGACCACGTCCGCCGTCACCGACGCGGCCCAGTCCACGGCCACCCTCGGCGGCACGGTCACCGACGATGGCGGCGGCACCGTCAGCGCCACCGGCTTCTACTATTCCACCGCCGCCAACTTGGCCGGTGCGAGCTCGGTGCCCGGAAGCGCCCAGTCCGGGGCCTTCACGAACGCCTTGACCGGTTTGGCCCAAAACACGACCTACTACTACACGGCCTACGTCACCAACGAAGCCGGCACCGCAAAAGGCGACACCCTCAGCTTCGCCACCGTGGGCCCCTGTTCCGGTGCGACGACGTTGAACTACAACGGCTACACGTACCCCTTGGTGGAGGTCGGCGATCAATGCTGGTTTGCGGAGAACCTGCGCACCACCAAGCTTTCGGATGGGGTCACTGACATCACCGATGCAGAGGACATTTTCGCGGACCGAATTGTTTGGCAGGCCGCCAATGACAACGAAGAACCAGCGACGGGTTATTCGGGTTCTACGCTGAGTGCACGCGGTCGAAACTACAATTGGTATGCAGTAGAGGCTGGACTTTGTCCAACGGGTTGGCGGGTGCCGACGGATGCCGATTGGTCTGAAGTGATTGCTGCGGTGGGCACGAATTCGAATGCAGGTGCTTACCTGAAAGCGGCATCTTGGAGCGGGTCAAGCAATGCGGTGGGGCTTGATTTGTTGCCCGGAGGATTGCGCTACAACAGCGGCTCGTATGGTTTGGTCGGTCAGAGTGGCTTCTATTGGTCCTCCACCCAGTCCAGCATTCCCACGGAAGCATGGTACCGGCGGTTCGTTTCGGACAACAATGGAGTGACCCGGGTGAGTGATAACAAATCCGGAGGCTTCTCGGTCCGCTGCGTAAAGGAGTGAGCTCCTCAACGTAAAAAAAAGGCACCCCGCGGGGTGCCTTTTTTCTGGAAGGGGCGCGGGGGTCAGTAGTACAGGTTGCGCTGCACCTTCGCCACGTGTTTGGCCAGTCGGATCACCTGCTTCGTGTACCCAAACTCGTTGTCATACCAAACATAAAGAACGATGTTCTTCTTGTCAGGGTGAATGATGGTTGCGTTGCTATCGTAAACCGAACAGCAAGTATTGCCAACGATATCTGAAGAAACACATTCTTCATTGATGTTATAGTGAATTTGGTTTACTAGCTCACCAGTCAATGCAGCATCACGAATCAAAGCATCAACTTCTTCGATTGTCGTTTCTCTCTTCAC
>JALQTD010000104.1 GCA_023264155.1 Flavobacteriales bacterium
ATCGGACGGGCGCTTGCAGGGCGGGGTCGTAGTAACTGCGGTAGGCGTCCCGCACCTTGAAAATCCAGTCGAACCCCCGGCCGGTGCGGCCCTCGGCCCGGATTTCCCACGTCGGCCGCCCGCGCCACAGGCCGGCATCGTGCACCCCGACCGTGGCCGTGGCCGCTTCGATGGGGCCGAAGCGAATGCGGTACGCGAGGTGCTCGCCGGGGGCGAAGGCCGTGCCCGCGACCGATGGGGCGGGGAGGGGATGGACGGCCAGGGTGTCGGGCCGGACGAGTGGGGGCTGCGAGGTTTGGCCCCAAAGCAGCGAACTGCTCACAAAAAAACCGATGAAAACGAGGGCGCGCATGGCGCTCATCGGGCAAAGGTCATGCCATCAATCCACCGTCGCGATGCACTTCAGCTCGATGGCGATCGGTGTCGGGAGGCGGTTGATTTCCACGGTCGTCCGGCACGGCTGGTTCTCTTTGAAGTACTCGGCGTAGATCCGGTTGAACGTGTGGAAATCGCGGTGCATGTCCACGAGGAACACGGTCACATCAACGAGTTGCGACCAGTCGCTGCCGGACGCTTCGAGCACCGCCTTCACGTTGGCGAACACGCTGTGGACCTGGGCTTCGAAGTCGAAGGCCTTGAAGTTCCCGTTGTGGTCGAGTTCGAGGCCCGGAACGCCGCTGTCGTGGGGGCCGGTGCCGGCTGTGCGCGGGCCGACGCCGCTGAGGAACAACAGGTTACCGACGCGGCGGGCGTGGGGGTAGAGGCCCACGGGCTTGGGGGCGTTCGAGGTGTTGATGCGGTCGCTCATGGGGTGCAAGTTACGAAGGGCAACAGCCGGCAGGCCGATTCGGTTCGCGCCTCCGTATCTTCGGGCCATGCGCTATTCGAAACTTCCCGCGGACCTCTACGTTCGCAACCGGGCGGCCTTCGCAGGGGCTATGCAGCCCGGCGGCCTCGCCCTCTTTTTCTCGAACGACATCTACCCGACGAGTGCGGACGGCACCCTGCCGTTCAAGCAGGCCGCGGACATGATGTGGCTGACGGGCGTGGACCAGGAGGAAACCGTGCTCCTGCTGTTCCCGGATGCTGTGAATCCGGCGGATCGCGAGATTTTGTTCGTGCGCGAGACGAGCGAGACGATTGCGATTTGGGAAGGCGCAAAGCTGACGAAGGAGCAAGCCCGCGCAGAGACAGGGGTAGGCCAAATCCAATGGACGACCGCCCTCGAGCGCACCCTCCACCGCCTCCTCGCCGAGGCCTCCAGCCTCTACCTGAACGACAACCCGCACGCCCGAGCTTCAATCGAAGTTGAAACCCGGACCGACCGCGAAAACGCCGCCCTCCGCGCGAAATACCCCAACTACCCGGTCCACCGGTCCGCTCCCATCCTCTTCGGCCTGCGCGCCCTGAAGTCGCCGGAAGAGATCGACCAAATGCAGCGGGCCTGCGACATCACGCGCGCCGGCTTCGAGCGCGTCCTCGGCTTCGTCAAACCCGGCGTCACCGAGTACGAAATCGAGGCTGAGTTCATGCACGAGTTCCTCCGCCGGGGCTCCCGCGGGTTCGCCTACACGCCCATCATCGGCAGCGGCCACAACGCCTGCGTCCTCCACTACATCGAAAACTCCCAGGAATGCAAGGCCGGCGAGGTCATCCTGATGGACGTCGGTGCGGAGTACGGCAACTACGCCAGCGACATGACGCGGTGCGTCCCGGTTTCCGGCACCTTCACCGAACGCCAGCGCGCCGTCTACAACGCGGTGCTCCGCGTAATGCGCGCCGCCATGAAGCTGCTCCGTCCCGGGGTGATGCTCGCCGACTACCACAAGCAGGTGGGCGATCTGATGACAGAGGAGTTGGTGGGTTTGGGCCTCATCACCCGCGAGGACATCGCGAACCAGGATCCCGCTTGGCCGGCCTACAAGAAGTACTTCATGCACGGCACCTCGCATTTCATCGGCCTCGATGTGCACGACGTGGGCCACTGGCACCAGCCCATTGCGGCCGGCCACGTGTTCACCGTCGAACCGGGCATCTACATCCCGGAGGAGAACCTCGGCATTCGCCTCGAAAACGACATCCTCATCACCGAGGACGGCTTCATCGACCTCATGGCGCACATTCCGCTGGAGGCCGACGAAATCGAAGCGTTGATGAACCGATGAACAAGTGGCCGCTGGTCGCGCTGGTCGCGCTCGCTGCTTGCGGGACCGAGCCTTTGGAGACGCTGGAAGATGTGCGTACGGCCCAAGCCGAAGCGAGTGCGTTGCGCGCTGAGGTGACCTTGTCGGCGTACACGGAGGCCGATGACAGCCGGTTCAGCCGCCGCGCGCACCTCGATTGGTGGGCTGCGGACGATTTCACGTTGACGGTCTACGAAGATTCGTCGGACGCGGTGGCGGCCATGTACCACCTCGCAGGCACCTCGCTGACCCGCATCGGAGCGGACAGCATCCGCACGGTGAGCGAGGTGGATCCGGCGGGTGACGTCATTCCGAATTACTACACCGGGCTGCTGATTCCGCCGATGTTGCAGGACACGGCTTGGTTCGCTGCGCTGGCCGCGGATTCCACGTTGGTTCAGGATGGATTGAACTTCACGACGCACGCGGAATACGACCGGGAGGCGGAGGACTACCATCCGGAGACGCGGTCGGTGGATGCGTGGACGTTTGATGCGAAGACGGGGCTGCCGTTGCGGTTCGAGGACGGGTGGTACCGGGGGGATTTGGCGTATGGTCGGGAGATGACGGTGACGTGGGCGTGGACGGACGAGGCGCCGGTGGCGTGGTCCGAGCCGGAGTGGGCGCGGGATCCGGCACCGGAGCGCGACGTGGTGGACGAGGAGGAGGACTGGTACGAGGCCACGATGGCGGCGTTGCCGTCGGGGTTGGCGCCGGCGTTGCGCGGGAAGGCGTTGGATGGCTCGGATTTGGCCCTCTCTGATTTTGCAGGCCAAATCACCTTCCTCGACTTCTGGTACATCGGCTGCGGCCCCTGCATGCAAGCCCTGCCCCACCTCGCGGAACTCCAATCCAAGTTCGGTCCCCGCGGCTTCAACGTCGTGGGCGCCAATTCCCACCAAGATGCCGCCACCATCTCCCGGTACCTGAGCCGCCGGGACATCGACCTGCCGCAGCTCGTCCTCGACAGCCTCCCCGCCGCCTGGCCCGTCCGGGCGTACCCCACCTGGTTCTTGGTGGGCCCGTATGGCCAAATCATCGACCGCGGAATGGGCTTCGATCCGGAAGGCTCGGTCGCCTACTTGGACTCGCTCATCGAAGTGAGTTTGTGAGCGGTGTCAGTCGCTTTCCGTGACCCACAAAGCGGCGAGTCGCGGGATTTCGCCGGCAAGGTGGAGGGGCAGGTTGTACAGGCGGTAAGGGGTTTGGTCTGAAAAGGAAACCACCTCTTCGGAATACGGCAAATCGCCCACGCGGATGGCAAATGGGGCGTCAGACCGTTCCATGAATTGGTGCAACGAGCGCAGGCGGCCTACGGCGCCGCTCTTCACTTCAATCGGAATCACTCGGCCAGCGACCGGAAGCAGGTAGTCCACTTCGGCCTGCGCCCGTGCTTTTTCCCGGGTCCAAAAATGCAGCCGATTCAAGGGGCTGAAGGACGCAGCAAGCAATTCCTGTCCAACCACCAATTCCGCAAGCGCTCCCCGGTGGCTGTCGTGGCCTCCTGCCCCAGACATGCCGACGAGGTGCCCCATCAAACCGAAGTCCACAGGGTGCAATCGTGGCCGCCGGTTGGGATTGGGGATGAGGGGCAATTGCACGTCCGAGGTGGGGTAGACGAGTTCGATGACGCGCCCGTCTTCGAGGACTTTCAATCCGTTTCGAACCACGTCCCTTTTCGCATGCCGATCGATGAACCCTTCAAATTGAATGCGTTCACCTCCACGTTGGAAGGAGGCCATCAACAATTCGCGCAAAGCCGAGGTAGTCTTCGGGGTTGCGAAACGGGCCAAATCGTCGTGGTAGGATGCAATCAGGTCGCTAGCCAGGGTTGCCACGCGCGCTGAATCTCCAGCGTTCACAACCAATTCGGGCATTCCTCCGACCTTCAAATAGGACTGAAACGCCTGTTGCAACGGCCGGTAAAGGGCGGTGCTGGATGCGATGGAGTCCAGTGAGGTCGCCAAGCTGCCTTTGCCGGTTGCCGTTAAAAATTCGCGGAAGTTGAGTGGTCGCAAGACGAGCATCTCCACCCTTCCTACGGGGGCAGCGCTCAGTTCTTTAAGCACGAATTCAAGGGCAGACCCCGCTGCGATGACTGGGACTTCGGGCAAAAGTTCCTTGAGGTAGCGAAGCCCGTGGATGGCGGTGGGAGCGGATTGGATTTCATCGATAAACACCAAGGTGTTGGATCGATCAGTCCATGGCACTTCGTGCAGCATGAAAAGTCCCCTGAACCAGTCCTCCATGGTTAAGAAGTCCTTGTAGAAGGCGTGGTGATCGGGACGGTCGAGGTTGACCTCGATGAAGTGACGGCACTGCTGAGCGAACATCCGAACGGCGGTGGTTTTACCCACTTGTCGCGCCCCTCGTAGCATCAGCGGCTTGCGGTCGTGTCGGGCGTACCAAGCCTCTAATTCCTTCTGGATGGTTCTTGAGAACATAGAACAAAGGTACACGGGGCTGGTTAAATACCCGTAATTTCGCGAAAAAAACCACGAAATTACCCCTAATATCGCGGCAAAACCACCCGATTTTACGGGTAAATTCCCGGGAAGATCACTCCAAACACACCCCGAATTGCCCGAGCATCATGAGCAAATCGGAGGTCCCGACGCATCCGTCGAAGTAATTCACCCGTGAATCGTCTCTTTCTTCCCGTAACGCCCGATCAACTCCGCCTCGTAATCCAGGAAGGCCTGCCACCGCGCATCCACGTCGATGTCTTCGGTAGCGTACTTCCGGGCGAACTTCAAGAACATCGTGTAATGCCCCGCCTCGGAGATCATGAGTTCCCGGTAAAACTCGCGCAGCCCGGGGTCGGAAACCCGTTCGGACAACATGCGGAACCGCTCGCACGAACGCGCCTCGATCATTGCGGCGAACAGCAGGCGGTCAATGAGTTGGGAGGTGCGTGAGCCGCCGCCCTTCATGAACTTGGCGAGTTCACGTACGTAGTCGTCCTTGCGTTCGGGACCGAGGGCCCAGCCGCGCTCCTTGATGCGGTCGACCACCATGTTGAAGTGCTGCAACTCCTCTTGGGCGAGGGCGCTCATGGCCTCCACCAGTTCCATTTTATCCGGGTTGTTCACCATCAACGTGATGGCGTTGGAGGCGGCTTTTTGCTCGCACCAAGCGTGATCAGTCAAGATTTCGCTGACGTTCGATTCCACGAGTTCGACCCAGCGGGGGTCGGTGGGCAGGCGCAAGCCGAGCATGGGGGATTCACTGGCCATGGGTCAGGGATTGATGCGGACGAGGCTCCCCGTGGGCACCCAGTCGCCGTGCCGGGTGCGCAGGCACAATTCACCGGACTCCAACGTCGCTTCGGGCATCGTGGCGCGCCAAAGCTGCTCGAGAGCGGTGGGGGAAATGCCGCTGTACGTGTTCATGATGATGAAGCCGCCGGGCTGCACGAGCTGGGCGACCGTTTCGCAAAGGGGGCGGATTTGGTCCTCGAGGCGCCACTTGCTGCCTTTGGTGCCGAGGCCCCAGGTGGGCGGGTCGAGGATGATGCCGGTGTAGCGGTTGCCGCGCCGGACTTCGCGCTCTGCGAATTTGAGGGCGTCTTCCACGACCCAGCGGATGCCGTCGAGTCCGGAACGCTCCATGTTTTCGCGGGTCCAATCCACCACTTGCCGGATGGAGTCCACGTGGGTCACGTCCGCGCCTACAGCTCGTGCGGCGAGGGAGGCCCCGCCGGTGTAGGCGAACAGGTTGAGGAAGGTGTCGCCGGGCCGCAGGTGCTCGGCGATGTACTCCCAGTTGACGGCTTGTTCGGGGAAGAGGCCGACGTGCTTGAAGCTGGTCAGTTCGAGCTTGAATCGGAGGTGGAGGCGGTCCGAGTTGTAGGCGAGGTCCCAGCTTTCGGGCATGCGGCCGCGGTTGGTATGCCAAAACCCCTTCGTCTTCGCCGTCGCTTCAAACCTTGCATCCGCGGCATTCCACTCCTCAACGCCCGTCGCCGCAGGCCAAATCACCGCCGGATCCGGCCGATCCAACACGTAGTCGCCCCACCGCTCGAGGCGCGCGCCATCTCCGGCATCCAACAATTCGTAGCCGTTCCATTGCTCGGGCCACCAGCGTTTCGTAAGGTCTTGGGACATGTTAACGGCAAAGTTCGGGAAGTCCGGGCGATTCGGCGCATCTTTGTCCCCAATGTCTTCTCGAACGAACCCCGCCGCCTTGCGCGACGAAATCCGAGGGGCCTTCCGCAAAGCGCGCGGCAAAGCCCTCAACCACAAACAAGTAGCTTCCAACTTAGGCATCGTCAACCACGATGCAAAGAAGTTGGTCATGCGCCTCATGGAGGAGCTCGCCGAGGACGGCATCCTGGAGGTGGTCGGTCGGGGCAAGTATGCATTGAAGGCGGTGGAGGAGGCCCCCGTGGAAGGGACCATTCAGATTACGCGGTTCGGTCGCGGGTTTGTGATGCAGGACGACGGGGAGGAGTTGAGCGTGCCCAAGGGGGCTACGGGTGACGCGTTTTGGGGCGACCGGGTGGAAGTGCGTTGGAAGCGGCGCGGCAAGCGGTTTTTCCCGTACGTGCACCGGGTGGTGAAGCGGCAGCGCGAATTGTACGTGGTGACGATTGAGCAGGTGCGCGACTATGCGTTTGGCCACCCAGCGGACACGCGCATCCACGCGGATTTCTTCATCCCTGCCCGCCACCTGCGCGGCGCGAAGAACGACGAGAAGGTCCTCATCGAACTGCTCGATTGGCCGGATCGGGAGGACAATCCCATCGGACGCGTGGTGGAGATTTTGGGCCCGGCGGGCATGCACGAGGTGGAGATGCACGCCATCCTTGCGGAGTTTGGGCTGCCCTACGAGTTTCCGCCCGAGGTGGAGGAGGCCGCGCAGCAGGTGGACCGGACGGTGACTGTTGAGGAGGTGAAGAAGCGCCGGGACATGCGGGGCGAGACTACCTTCACCATTGACCCGAAGGACGCCAAGGATTTCGACGATGCGTTGTCGTTGCAACGGCTCGAGAACGGCAACGTGGAGGTGGGGGTGCACATCGCCGACGTGACGCATTACTTGAAGGAGGGTGGCGTGATTGACGCGGAGGCGCGGCAACGGGCGACCTCGGTGTACCTCGTGGACCGCACGATTCCGATGCTGCCGGAGGTGCTGTCGAACGACCTGTGCTCGCTCCGCCCGCATGAAGACCGGCTGGCGTTCAGTGCGGTGTTTGAGTTGGACGGGAAGGCCCGGGTGGTCAAGGAGTGGTTCGGGCGGACCATCATCCATTCGGACCGGCGGTTTACTTACGAGGAGGCGCAGGAGCGCATCGAGACGGGCACGGGCGATCATGCCGA
>JALQTD010000105.1 GCA_023264155.1 Flavobacteriales bacterium
TGATGCAGTTGCCGTCGCAGTCGTAGCCGGTTTCAGCGTAGTTGCAAGAACCAGCGTCGGTTGCAGACGCATCGTAGTTGCAAGCGGTGTCGTCCTGGCATCCGACGACCTCGAACTCGTTGCAAACGCCGTCGCCGTCGGTGTCGTTGAGGCAGTTGCCGTCGCAGTCGTAGCCGGTGTCCGCGTAGGTGCAGTCGCCCTCATCGGTTGCTGACGCATCGTAGTTGCACGCGGTGTCGTCTTGGCACCCCAAAATTTCCAACTCATCACAAATGGAGTCCCCGTCCCCGTCATTGAGGCAATCTCCATTGCAATCGTAATACGTGTCAGGGTAGGAGCAAGAGCCAGCATCCGTGGCTGATGCATTGTAATTGCAGGCAGTTTCGTCCATGCAGCCCACGACTTCCAATTCATCGCACGTTCCGTCGCCGTCCCCATCATTGAGGCAGTCCCCGTTGCAGTCGTAGTAGGTGGCCGCATACGTACACGAGCCAGCATCGGTTGCGGAAGCGTTGTAATTGCAAGCGGAATCGTCTTGGCAGCCCACGACTTCGAGTTCATTGCAAATGCCGTCCGCGTCGGTGTCGTTGATGCAGTCCCCGTTGCAATCGTAGTACGTGGCAGGGTAGGTGCATGAGCCTGCATCGGTTGCGGCCGCATTGTAGTTGCATGCCGCATCGTCTTGACAACCGACAACCTCCAACTCGTCGCAAACGCCATCACCATCCGCGTCATTCAAACAGTCCCCATTGCAATCGTAGTAGGGGTCAGCGTAGGTGCATGAGCCCGCATCGGTAGCGGACGCGTCGTAGTTGCAAGCGGTGTTGTCCTGGCATCCGACGATTTCGTCGCCATCGCAAACGCCATCCCCGTCTGAGTCGCCGCCCGAAACAACGGTGCCTGTACCATCCGTTTCTCCCGAGCATGTGTCGCAACCCGAAGGGAACTCACACGAGCCGTCATCGGAAGTAGCCGCCGCATCGTAGTTGCAGGCCAATTGGACCGTGCATCCCTGAGAACCGCTGTCGCAGATGCCTGCAAACGAAAGGGTGACCGCTGCGTTGATGCTTCCGCCATTGACATCACCGTTTCCGATGAGAAATATCCACGAACCAGCGCCAGAGAAGCCCAGGCTAGAAAAGTCAAGAAGAGCGGTGTAGGTGCCGTTACTAGTTGAGTTCCAATCGCTCGGCCAAGCCATGCCAGGCACTTCGGAGCAGCCAAACGAAACCCCATTCCCTCCGACCTCGGCACAAGACCCATCAGGTGCTTCGATGCTCAAAATCAAGTCGCTTGCGTCGGATTGTGGGTCGGGCGGGGTGTTGCGCGACCAATCGATGGATACATACACTTCTGCCAAGTCCCCTGACATCGTATGGTACACGCCCGAAGCGCTGAGCGCGTTGAGGCTGGTGGCGTTGAACGAAGCTGTGTGCACACACCCGCAAGGCAGGCCGTTGGAAGCGTAGTCGCAATTGCCCGCGTCGAGCACAGCGAGCGGGTTGTAGTTGCAAGCGGTGGGGTCGGTGCAGCCACCGCAGGACGTGTTGTCCCCCGCGCATACCCCGCAATCGTCGTAATCGGCGCAGCTGCCGTCATCGACTACGGCGTCCACGGAATAATTGCAGAAGCTGGGATCGGTGCAGCCGTAATAACCGCAAGAAGAGGCCGGGGTGTCGCACGTACCGATGCACGACGAATAGTTGTCGATGCGGACTTGCAACGCCTCGGACTCGACGGTGGGGTGGAAGTTGAGCGTCACCGAACCACCCGAGATGGCATGGCAGTAGCTCATGATCGTACCGACTTGAGCGGTGGGGTTGTCCGTGTAGGGATCGCACAAAGCGTCGCCTTCGAGGTTGTAGCAATTGTCGATGGGACCACCGGTCCAGCCGCACCAATGGGTGTGGTGGGCCCCGAAGTTGTGGCCGATTTCGTGGGCCACCACGTTCAGATTCCATGCGTAAGTCCCTGCAGTATAGGTGCTGCTGTTGTCGAGTCCTTGGCTAAAACCCGCCCCGTAGGCCCAATAGATGGGGTCGCACAGGACGCCGACGTAGGCGATGCCCCCGGTGCCGGTGTTCGTTCGTTTGGTCAGGAGGTGGCAGAGGTCCCAGGATTGGGTGTTGAAAGGCGCGTTGTTGTACCACTGCGTGCGGAAGGCGTCGAGCATGTTGCCCGCATCGTTGACATAGGCGGCGTAGGGATCGGTGACCGTCCAGGCGTGGATGTAGGTGGCGCTGAGGGTGACCTGGTTGCCGAGCTCGGACTCGTAGATCACCGAGACGCCGGCGAGCAGGGCGATGGCCCAGTCGGCGGCATCGTTGCAGGAAGCGAAAGTTTGGTAGGTTTGGTAGTCGATGTCGAGGCCGATTTCGACGCAAGCGGCCGTGGGCAGGTTGGAAGGGGCGGGGGAGGTGTGGAGGCGGTCGATTTGGGCCTGTGCCAAGTCATCCGTGCCACAGGCGAAGGACAAATCCAAGCGGCTGTCCGCCGTGCTGAACAGGGCGTGCACCCCATCGAGCTTCTCGCCCTGCGCCGGAGAAAGTTCGTATTGCACCCCATCGTGTTGGAAGGTCGCCAGGACGTGATCGCGCATGATGTTGACGACACCGACGATGCCCGGTGTGGTGATTTTATAGGAGAGCAAGCTGGGGATGTGGCGGGATTCGCGCACGCCCTCTGCCGTGGTTTGGCCCAGGATGAGGTCCGGCTTGAAGGCCAAAAACGATTCCAATTCCAGCACCACGGGCTCGCCCCCCGGCAACTGCAACGCGAGCTCCCACTGATTCGGCTTCCGCGCGCGCACGAATTCAAAGATGGCTTCGTCCAACGCCAATCCGCGCGACTGCTCCAACCGCCACGTCGGCGACGACATCTCGTCCAACTCCACCGGTACGAACAACGGCTGGCTGCCCGTCCACGTCGTGCACCCCCCTTCGTCTTCCACCACCTCCCAATTTCCGCTCGCCACAGCGAGCCCTAAATCATCAGGGATGTCCAGTATTTGAACTTGGCCCGAAAGGGCTCCGTTAACAAAAAGGAGCAGCAGGGCAAGGGCTCCAAGGGCGTGTGAGGTGAATTGGTGGGGGTTCATGGGTTAAAATTAACCCTTTATGGCAGAGTTTCACTGATTTAGCCCCTAATTCGGACACGGAAGCCCGAAACCGCCGAGCAGGATGAGCAAATCGCCGATGTTCGTCACTCCGTCGTTGTTGGCATCTCCCTCACAGGGCGGCGTCGTGCAGCCGAAATCGCTGAGCAAGGTGAGCGCGTCGGAAACGCTGACCACGCCATCCCCGTTCAGGTCGCCCGGACAAGGAACGCAGTTGTAATCGCAATCCCCGCTCTCGATGGTGGCGGTGATGTCGAAATTGCACGCCTCCGGGTCGGTGCATCCTTGGCAGCTCTCGAAATCGCACGAACCGTCGTACAAGGTGACATCCGGGTCGAAGTTGCACGCATTCGGATCATCGCATCCCGCGCAGCTCACGAACTCGCACGACCCGTCTTCCAGCGTGGCGGTCGGGTCGTAGTTGCAGGCGTAATTCACCGTGCACCCCGCGCACGAAAAGAATTCACACGAATCGTCCCCGATGGTCGCCGCGGGGTTGTAGTTGCACGCCTCGAAATCGGTGCACCCCGCGCACGAGGTGTATTCGCACGACCCGTCTTCCAACGTCGCCAAGAAGTCGAAGTTGCACGCCCCCGGGTCCATGCACCCCGCGCATGAAGTGTAGTCGCACGACCCGTCGTCCTCGTTCGCTTGGAAATCGAAGTTGCAGGCCTCCGAATCGGTGCATCCGCCACACGTGCCGTACTCGCACGAGCCATCGTCTTCGGTGGAGGCCGCGTTGTAGTTGCAGGCCGTGGGGTCCGTGCACCCAGGGGGCGGCGTGCTCAAGCAGAGGTTGAAAAAGGACAGGGCGACCGTGTATTGCATGGTTGGGCTGGCGCTCCAGCCGTTTGTCAGCGTGACCGTCCAGTTGCCTTGGCCCGTGATGTCGTTGGCGATGATGACCGAGCTTTGGTAGGTGCCGCTCATGGATGTGCTCCAAGTGGGAGGCCAAACCCCCGCTACGTCGCAATCGCTCTCCACATCGAAGCCCCCTACGGTTTGGCACACCCCATCCGGCCCGGTCAGCTCCACCCGCAAATCCGACAACATCGCCGCGGGATCATCCGCCGCATTCGTAAACATGACCGTCGCATACATCGCCGCCAACGTGCCCACACCCGCCACCGTCGCCGACGTGCTCTCGCCACCCGCCAGCGCCACATCCCACGTCAACTCCGCTTCGCAGTCGCACCCACCCCCGCCGGGCGCAAAAAAGCACGACCCATCATCTTCCGTCACCTCCGGATCGTAATTGCAGGCCAGCTCGTCCGTGCACCCAAAGCACGACGTCCCATCGCCCCCGCACACCCCGCACGCGTCCACTTCGGCACACGACCCGTCATCGAATTCCGCCTCCGGATCGTAGTTGCAAAACGCCGGGTCCATGCACCCGTACACCGCGCAGTTCGTGGCATACGTGTCGCACACCGTGTAGCAGTATCCGTCCGCATTGATGGTCGGAATCAGCGCCACATTCTCCACAATCGGATGGAAGGCCAAATTCACCGACCCCCCACTGATGGCGTGGCAGTAACTCATGATCGTGCCCACCTGCGGCGTCGGGTTGTTCACATAGCCTGTGCACGACCCCTCGAGCGACCCGCAGTTGTCAATCGGGCCGTTGGGCCAACCGCACCATTGCGTGTGGTTCGCTCCGAAGTTGTGCCCGAGCTCATGCGCCACCACATTCAAATTCCAGCTGTATCCCCCCGTGTACGTCGACGTGCCGCTCAGGTAAGAGCTGAATCCGACCGAAAATTGGCTGCTGCACACCACGTCGAGGTAGGCGATGCCGCCGGTTCCGGTGTTCGTCCGCCGCGTCATCAAATGCACCAGGTCCCGGTCAATGCCCGACAAATCCGGGTTGCTCACCCACTCCGACCGGAACGCATCGAGCATGCTCCCCGCGTTTTGGACAAAGCTCGCGTAGGGGTCCGTCGCCTCCCACACATGGACGTAGCTCGCTTGCAGACTCACCAAATTCGCCAGCTCATCCACGTAGATTTCGTGCACCCCCGCAAGCATCGCGAGCGCCCACTCCACCGTGTTATTGCACACCCCGCCGAAGCTATTATATGTATGGTAGTCGATGTCAAGAGCCACTTCAACGCATTTTACAACCGGATTGGTCGCGTTTCGGCTGCCGGGCTCGCGCGGTGGCCGTTCCCGCTGCAGGGCATTGTAGGCCAAATCATCCGCCGCGCAACTGAAGTTCGATTCCAACTTGCTGTCGGCCAGCACGTACGTGGCATGCAATCCGTCCGCGCCCACGGGGGCGATCTCAAAGACATCGTCCCCCCAGCGCAAGCTGCCGACCACTTCGTCCGCCAGCAGCACCACGGTTCCCCCGGCCTCTGGGTACCTGCGTCCGCCCTCCTGAACCGCGATAACGCGGAAAGTTTGCAATTGCGGTGCGTAGTGGCGCTCGGTGAATCCTTCGGCTTGGGTTTGGCCCACGACGAGGTCCGCAGTGTACGCCGTGAACCGCTGCAATTCCCACACGGCCTTCGGGTGTCCCGGCACCGGCAAGAGCAGCTGCCAATGCTCCAGGTTCGCTCCCCTCACTTCCTTCAGCCGCTCCGCCGGCAGCCGGCCTCCCCACGCTGTTGCAGCCGAATGCGTAGGGCGGTTGCCATCGGTCAACGTTTCCGCTGACATCAGCACAAATGGCGCTTCCCATTCGGTGCATTGGGCCAGCGCCACGCCGGAGGGCAGTCCTGCGAACAGGGCCGAAATCAGCATGGTCCAAAAGAGGGTGCGGCGGGGAGTAAACGTGATCATTGGTAGCGCGTAATCGGTTGACGTGAAAGATAATGCCGATTTGACGTTCATGCGATGAGGGAGTGATTGCGCTCGATTATTCGTTAGATTTGTGTTCTGAACCAATGTTTTTCATCGCTGAAACCTTTTTGATTCGTCCCCGTAAGCAAGGGAGCCGAGTTGGGTCAGGGGACCAGTGAGTGCCGAGAACAATTCGCTGAATGGCGTTAATTGTTTATCGAACTTGCTTGAAATCCGGATAAAAGCGGTATATTTATATGAAGAATCGAATTTTCGAACGATGAAGAGTCACTTGAAACTTGCTGCCATGCAAAGATTTTCTACCCTTGTGCTGGGTCTGCTGATGTCCGTGACGGCGGCGTTTGCCACGGCTACAGGCTTTGACGTCGAGGTGCACGCCACCTCGGAGTACGGCACTACTTACCGCTTGTATGCCACGTTCGACGATCCCGGCGACTGGGTCAGTGCCGTTTTCGGTGTTGCACCGCCCGAAGGAAATACACCGATGAGCATTTTGGCAATCGGGGGTTCTTCGATTGTTCAAATCAACGGTGGTGAAGACTTGGCTCAGAATTTGAACCCGATGTTTCTTGAACTCGTTCCTTCGCTCAATTATGACAGTTGGTTGACTATCGGTTCAGAAGACGGTGACGGTGACGGAGGTGTTCAAGCCGTTGGAATGTCGGATGATTTCGCTTCATTTAATGCGGGAACTGGGTTCGATAATTGTGGGGATATCCTCATGGTTCCAGCTTCCACGCCAGCCCCTGATTGGCTGGCTGGACCTGATTTGCGAGTGCTTTTGGCACAAATAACCATGTCCGATGTGAATGGAAGTCCGGGACATTTTTCGTTCCAGTTGAACATTCAATTCAAAGACGCTGCAGGTGACGCTTATAATTACTATGGAGATGAACTGATTTCATCCGACTTCATTACCGATTTACCAGGTTGCATGGACGACACCGCATGCAACTACAACGCAGACGCGACTACCGACGACGGATCATGTGAATCCACCTCATGCGTGGGGTGCATGGATGCGTCCGCTTGCAACTACGATGATGCGGCGACCATCGCCGACAACAGCCAATGCGATTATGACTCTTGCGCCGGCTGTACGGATGAGGCGGCGTGTAATTATGACGAAACAGCGACATTGGACGACAGCTCGTGCTTGGTTCCCGACGCTGCCAGCTGTGAATTCTGTGACGGTCAAGCTATTGCGGTTGCTGACGCGGATGAAGATGGAATCTGTGACGCGAACGAGGTAGTGGGTTGCCAAGACGCTACGGCGTGCAACTACGATGCATCTGCAACCGACGCAGGTGCCTGCGAATACGCGACGGCACAATGCGAGATTTGCTTGGGCGGTGAGGCCGTTCTGCAGGATGCGGATGGGGACGGGCTTTTGTCGGCTGCCGAACTGGCCACGCGCGCGGCTCCGCAAGCGCTGTTTGACCGGCTTGACGCCAATAATGACGGTTCGGTCAGCGCCGATGAGGCCGCGCAGGCCATGCGTATGA
>JALQTD010000106.1 GCA_023264155.1 Flavobacteriales bacterium
ATTTCAAACTCGTCGCAGACGCCGTCCATGTCGGCATCGTTGAGGCAGTTGCCATCGCAGTCGTATCCGGTTTCTGCATAAAAGCAAGATGCGTCATCATCCGTTGCTTCAGCGTTGAAGTTACAAGCTGAATCATCTTGGCAGCCCGCAATTTCAAACTCGTCACAGATTCCGTCCATGTCCGAGTCGTTGAGGCATTCTCCGAGGCAATCGTACCCCGTTTCGGCGTAGGTGCAGGAACCATCATCCTCCGTAGCGTTAGCATCGTAGTTGCAAGCCGTTTCGTCAATGCAACCGGAATTGCTTCCAATCACCCCACCGCCAGAATAGTAAGTTCCAGCTCCGCTGAAGTAGTAAGTGAGTTGTACTTGGTCGTCACCGATGCCGAGAGGGAAAATCTGAGCATTGATGATTCCACTGATGGTGCCTGCAGTAGTAACCTGCATAAACAACGTGCGCATCGAGGTGGCGTCGGGCAATCCATTCGGGGTGCCGTTCAACACATACCACGCGCCACCAGTGAAGTCGTTCATGATCACATCTGTTCCGCTCAAGGGAGATGTAGCGTTGAAACAACCCAACCAAGGCTGAGCGGCGGATTCAACCGAGCTCACCGCGGTTTGAGGAGGGACGGGTGCGCCCTCGATACCAATGGTCGCCCAACTGTCGAACTGAAGGGATGGGAAGAAACTAAAAAATGCAGGGTTCACGCCATCAGCTGTTGACCCTGAGGCAAACCCATCGTTGTAAAATCCGGTTGAGGTCGTTAGGTAGAATGGTGCGGTATCGTTTCCGAAAATCGAGCTCAAAAAGTCCGTCGGGTTGACCATGTCGATGTAGAATCGGTATGTCGTCATTCCCGGAATTCCGTCCGTGGCATGTTCTTCTACCGTCATGGAGTATGCACTCGATTGCTCCATGGGAGGAGGTGCATACTCGGCATTCGCGGCAATTGCGGTGTTCGCAAAACTCCATGCAAACACGAAGGAGAGGGCCCCAGCAAAAAGGCCCCAGGTGGGGTTGGTTTTACAATGCATCATTCAAGCGTTGTGGCTTGACCAAAACTAACCCTTGGCTTGTAAAATGTGAACTTTGTGGTGTGAATTATTTCAAGCTATTTATTATGTAGCTGTAAATCAACATTTTGCGATTAGTGTTGTCTCTGAGTTGTCCTTAATCTTCATTGGATGAGAAGAACACATCGATAAATTTTCTGGAGACGTATAATATTATGCCGATTCTTATCGAGCAAAATCAGGCATTCGTTTTTACCCTAGTTCGTCTTCAAGTCCGTCTGGTGAGAGAATGACTACCGTTCTTCCCAACGTTCCGGTCAGCCCTTCCTGCTTGAACGTGGCGAGGGTTCGAATGATGGATTCAGAGGCCATGCCTACGCTGTTCGCCAAATCCTCGCGCGATAAGCGTATGACGAGCCCGTCTTCCGAGGGTACCGCGAATCGCAGCAAGGCGCGGGCGGTGTTTTCTCGAGCCGAGCCGTAGGCCACGGAAAGTGCTGCGGATTCGAATTCGGATGCCATCTCCAACTGAATTCGGTTCAACTCCAAAGCAAGTTCTGGACGTTCAAGGAGGGCCTCGCGCACGTCCGATTGGGGAATGCGAATGATCTCGGCCTCGGTGATGGCGAGGGCATCTTGTCCATGCATTCCGTGTTCAAAATCACCCGCCCATCCACAGAATTCACCTGGCCCAAGGGTGCGAAGGCATAACTTTTTGCCCTTCGAATCCATGCGCTCCTGTTTGACGTAACCGGACTTCACGAAATAAACGAACCTCGACGAATCCCCTTCAGCGTACAAGTGCGCGCCTTTGTCCATGCGCATGGCTTGGAGGCGTGCGCCTTGCAGGGTTGCCGGGTGATCGCTTTTCAGCCCCGTAACCCAGTTTTCCCAGGCGGCTCTTCCCGCTTCTGCCCGCCGCGGCGTGTGTTCACGCTTCAGGCGCATTTCGATGGTTTCCAGCAGCTCATGGCTTTCAAAGGGCTTGGAGATGTAGTCGACAGCTCCTTTTGCGAGTCCCTTTCTGAAGTCGGCTGCGTCCGCTTTTGCTGTCAGAAACACCAAGGGAATGTTGGAGGTCTCCGGCTGCCGTCCCAACACTTCCGCCACGCCATATCCGTCAAGCTCGGGCATCATGATGTCGCACAAAACGAGGTCGGGGAGGTGGGATTTGGCCATCCGAATGCCTTCGATGCCGTTTTCTGCTTGCAAGACCCGATGGCCTGCGAGTTCGAGCAGTTCGGCAATGTTTTCCCGAACGGCTTGTTGGTCTTCAATGATGAGGATGGCTCCCGTCATGATGATTTGGTTTGTAAATTAAATATAATGTTGCTCCCCGATGGGCCACTTGACCGTGAATGTGCTCCCGTTTCCCGGACTGCTTTCGACCGAAATGATGCCGTCGAGGGAGGCGACATATTGCTGGACCAAATCCAATCCAACTCCCGTCCCCGGGATGTGGCTCGTCTTTTCGCACCGGAAAAAACGATTGAAAATGGCTGCTTGGTCCGAAGCGTCGATGCCCACTCCGTGGTCTTTGACGGACAAGGTCCAGTGGGTTCCCTCGTGCCGCCTCAGCACCACTTCAATGGTGGTGCCTTCCTCGGAGTATTTACTTGCATTTGAAATTAAATTCGAAGCAATTCCTTGCAGCGCTTCACGGTGGCTCATCTCGAGGTCGGTCCCTGCTTGTGCCTCCAAGTCAGAGACAATCACTTGGCCGCGCCTCAGCATGCCCCGTTGCTTGTCCAAGGTCGCTGCGATGGTTTGTGCAACGGAGAGCGGCTCGCGGTCGGCGTTCCAATCCCGTGTTTGGAAGCGCTCCAAGCTGAGGTAATCATCGAGGATGGAGACGAGGTGGTTCACCGCGCCCTTGATCTTCTCGAGGTGCACCTCCACGCGGCCGCTGTTGCCTCGATCGGAGTGCTGTTGGGCCAAATCCGCCGACGAAGAAATCGTGCTCAGCGGCGTCCGAAACTCATGGGAAGCCATCGAAACAAAACGCGATTTCAGCTCATTCAGTTGCCGTTCTTTCTCGAGGGCCTGCTTCGCTTCGGTGATGTTCTGTTCCACGACGAGGATCCGGGGGGCTTCGGCGGATTCGATTTGGACACTCACGGCGTTCAGCCGATACGTCGACCCGTGGTGCTCCACTTCGAAGGATTGGTTGGAGCCTGCAAGAACGGTTTGCAAACGCGCTCCCACCTCTGCACGAAGGTTGGCAGGCAATTGGTCCAAATACGAACTGCCCTTCAGGTCTTCACTCGTGAGGTTCCACTCGAAAAGTTCCTTTCCTTCCGCAAACTCATAACACAAGTCCTCGTCGAGCACGAAGATGGTACCGTTCGGGTAGTTGCGGGCGACAGTGCGGTACAAGAGCTGGCTCCGGTTCAATTCACGTGTGCGGTCGAGAACCTGTTGTTCGAGCAGCTTGTTCAGCCGCAACACCTGGTTCTCCAGCGCTTTTCGTTCTGAAATGTCGATGACCATCGCCGCCGTCAACTGCTCGCCATCAAGGGTGAGGGGAGTCAATGAGATTTCTACGGGCATGATGGTGTCGTCCCTCCGAAGGGCGTGCAATTCGCGGCCCTGCCCCATGCGCCGATGGCTTGGTGCTTCGTGGTAAGCGCCGCGCAGGCCTTCGTGGTGATGGCGCTGGGGATTCGGGATGAGCGATTCCACGAGGCTGCCACGGAGATCCTCGCTGCAGCGAAACATGGTGTGCGCTGCTGGATTGGCATAGACAATCATGCCTGTTCGGTTCGCAATCAGGATGCCTTCGGATGCCCCGCCGACGAGCGCCTCACCGAGTTCGGCCAAATCGGTGGACTTGTCATTGTCCGCCAGTCCTTTCATGCCCGATCAGTTGTGCTTCCGGTGGAACACGAGCAGCGGCACCTCGCCGTGGAGGGCTTCGTGACGGGCCAAGCTCGGATGGAAGAATTGTTCCAGGAGGGTATGCGTTTGGGTGGTCAGTGCCAGCAAGTGCTGGCCTTGGGATCGGATGAACCCATCGAGTGCAGTTTGAACGTCATCGCCCTCGAGGCGCACTTGACCGGTGTCCCCCTTGCTCCGAGCGGTGAGGAAGGCATCAAGGGCGGGGTGGGGTTCGTGTTCGATGCCGCCTTTGAGGTGGACATGCAAGAACGTCAGGCGGGCGCCGAACCGCTCGCCCCAATCGGCGAACGCGGTGAAGTAAGGGGTTTCGTCGCTGCGCAGGTCGGTTGCGAAGACCCATTTGGTCAGCCCATTCCATGAAACACCCTGCGGGATGATGAGGCAGGGCACGTCCGATTTACGCATCAACTCGGAGGAAACCGTGCCCCGGAAACGGTCGCCCCAGCTCGTGGCGCCTTTGGTGCCGAGCACGACGAGGTCGATGTCGTGCTCCCGGGTATAGCGGGCGATGGTCGATGCGGGCGAACCCTCGACGGCAGCGAAGTGGGTGGGGACCCGGTTGCCGATGTGGGTTTGCGCGAAAGCCTTCAGCCGTTCGATGGCCGTGTGTTCCATCCGGTCTTCCGCGTTCTCTTCCGTCATTTCGCGCGAAACAAACGTGCTCGATGGTGGCATCAACGGCGTTTCAAACACGGTCAGCAGCACCAAGTCGCTTGCCGAATGGCTCGCGAATTCAACGGCAAACTGCGCCGCCGTGATGGCTTCTTCGCTGAAGTCAATGGGGAGGAGGATGTGTTTCATGCCACCAAGTTAATTCAGGTCTTCTCGGGAATTGCCCGGGTGCACCAGAATGGGCAAATCGAGGTGTTCGACGAGTTGATTGGACACGCTGGGGGCGAAAAGTCGCACCAGCCAGTTGCGGTGTTGCGGGCAGACGACGAGCATGTGCCAGTCGCCCGATTCAATTTCCCGTTCGATGACTTGGTCGACGTGTCGACCGGGTTTCATTTCGAACGTGGTTTGGGGTGCGGGCGAGATTTGGGCCAAATCCGCTTGGAACTGCTCCATGTGCTGCGCTTCATAGGTCATCGGCACAGTGCCATCGGCCACGTGCAAGTAGTGGATAGCGAGTTCCGCCGCATCTTCGACCCAATCCGTCAGGTAAGCGGTTACCGCGCGGTCGCCTGTCTTGAAATCCGTGGCGTAGAGGACTTTGTTGATGGGCTCATACGCGTAGGTTTCGGGCAGGATGAGGACTGGGGTGGGGGCGTGCTCTGCGACGTCGCGGGTGACGCTGCCCCAAACGAAACGCTCGAGGCCAGTGGTCCCTTTGGAGGCCATGATGGTGAGCCAGGGGCGGTGGGTGTTCATCCATGAGCGGATTTGGTCTGCAGCCAATCCCACTTCCACCTCGATCTCCAACTGCTGCGTCGTGTGCACGGACAATTCAAGCGCAAGCCCCTCGAGCGCCTTGCGCGTATCCTCCACCAAGGCATCGGTGTCCGGCACCGCCGACACGGCGCCCAACTCGGCCACCGGGGGCGGGACATGCACCGCGGAATAAAGGACCATGCGCGCATCCGCGGCGTGCGCGATTTCGACGGCATATTTCAACGCGACCAAGCTGGCATCGCTGAAATCAGTGGGCACAAAAAGGGTTCGCATGATGCGAATTACGTTCCGCCGGCGAGACCTAAAACTGATTCAAATCATGTTGGCGCGGCTCACTGGCAGGACGTGCCGAACAGCGAAAGGAACACAAGCAGGTCGCTCGTGGCGATCAACGCATCACCGTTCAAGTCCCCGAGGCACATGGCCTCCGGAAAGGCGCAAGATCCATCATCATCGGTGGCCAAGCTGTCGAAGTTTTCTGCGCCGGGATAGGTGCAGCCGAGCACCACACACGAGGTGAATTCGCACGAGCCATCGTCCTCAGTAGCGGCGCTGTTGAAGTTGCACGCAGCCGCGTAGGTGCACCCTTCGACCGGTTCCGTGGTGACTTCGTCCTCGTCGCAAATGCCGTTCGCGTTTTCGTCGGGACAGCTCGTTCCGCTGCAGGCCACGTCGGTGGTGTGCTGGCCCAAATCCGTCCAGTCGTCCATGCCCAGCACCACCCACTCCGATTCCGCAGCATTGCTGCCCGCACTTGCGCTCCAGTTCCCGCCGTTCCCTGTCGCCACGGTGCTTTTCCGCACGAGTGTGTGGTCCTTCGTCGCCGTCGCGACCCCCGCCACGTCCCAGCCCGCTCCCGGATCCCCATTCCAATCGCCCACCAAATCCACCACGGTGTAATCCCCCGGCACTCCTTGCACCAGCCCAAACCCGTCGTCGCCGTTGCTCAAATTTCCGAACGTCATATCCGCCTCCGCCAAAACCGCCGGGTCCGCGCTTGGATGCGCCACCACGAATGCCGCTCCGGCTTCAAGAACAGCCCCGGCAGGAAAGTCCACCCACGTTTCAAACTGCCCGGGCACGGTGGGATCATTCGTGACGTAGGCCAGCCCATACCCGTCCAGTGCCACCGGCTCTGGGGTGGGATTGAACACCTCGAGGTACTTGTTGTTCGAGCTGCCTTCCGCCGCCTCGCTGATGAACAGGGTGCAGCTCACGGTGGGGTTGCCATCGCAATCGAATCCTGCGGGCGGGTACGTGCAGCCTCCGTCGTCTGTGTTGGCCGCAGGATCATAATTGCAAGCCGCAGGTTCCATGCAACCGGGCACGAGCACGCCCTCGTAAAACCAAGCGTTGTAAACCCATTCCGGGTGGTCTACGAAGAAATTCCGGTTCCCTTGCACGGTTTCAATCCGGTCATTGCGGGTGGCTTCGGCGGCATCCACGGGGTCGTTCAAATGCCACGTGTACAGCACGTCCGGGTCGGCCAATCCCTCGAGGCTGCCCGCTTCCGTCGGATACACCGTGTAGAAGTAAAAGGCCATGCGGGCCAAATCCCCCTTCACCGACTCCCGCGGCTCCCACACGTCCCCCGACCGCTCCGACCACAGATCGGCATCCCCCGGCACCGTACCCTGCGTCACGTATTCCCCGCTGCCGCTGATCCCGTACCACTGCGCCGTGGCATCCGCCACCTCCCCGTACATGCCATTGCCCCGCGCCGAATTCGCGCTCCCGTGCGCCGGCTGCAGGTTGAACAGGTCGCTTTTCATCGGCGAAATCCCACCGAAAAAGCTCTGCGGAATGATGTGCTCAGCGTTGATCGGATCGAGGTAAGTGACCGCTTGCGCCGGTTGCGTAAATCCTGTGTAAACGCCATGGATTTGCCCGTTTTCCTCGTTGGTATAGGAGAACATTTGGGTCCGGGCGCCGTTGTAGCCCAAATCATCAAACGCCCCCACATACCAGTTCGCCCGCAACCAACTCCGCAGTTCGTCGAGGTACAAATTCGCCGGAGCATCCGGCTGCGACACGCCGGCAAGCGGCATCAAAAGAAGGGCCAACAAAG
>JALQTD010000107.1 GCA_023264155.1 Flavobacteriales bacterium
AATCTTCATCGCTCATGACCCAACCGGCGGAAAGCGAAGGGAAGAAGCCGTATCGGCTTTCCCGGCCAAACCGCGAACTGCCGTCCACCCGCGCGGTGCCTTGGAAGAAGTACCGGTCCTTCAAGGTGTAATTGACCCGGCCGAAGTACGAGAGGAAGCTGTGCTGGCTCGGGTTGTTCTGCGTCCGGTTCACCGTGGTCGCATCGGTGAGCAAGGAGTCCACTTCAAAGACCGGCCCGGTGACATCCGGATAAAAGAGGCTGTAACCGTAATTGTCCGTCCGCTGGAATTCCGTGCCGAGCAGGAAGGAAAGGCTTTGCGTGTCGTCGAGCTCGAGGTAGTAGTCGGCCGTGGCGCTCGTGTTCCAATTCAGCACGTAGTTGGCATAGCGGTTGGCGCTGCCCAAATCCGTGGTGATGCTCAGCCCACCCGGGTTGTATTGATCATCCCGCAGGTGGAGGTAATCAAAACCGCCACTCACTTTCACGTTCAAGTCCGCGATGGGGGAGAGGATGACCTGCACGTTGTTGATCGAGCGGTTTTCGGTGCTCCGCCACCGCTTCAATTCGCGCACGGCCGTGGGGTTCTTTGTGCCGCCCCACTCGTCAAACCACAGGAAGTACTCGCCCGCTTGGTGGAGCGTGTCGCCCCCGGCTGAGATTTCGGCCTCATCGTAGTAGACGGGGTAGTAGGGGAGCGCATTCGACATCGCGTCCCCCAATCCGCCTGACCACGCGGCATCCACGCGGTTGTTCCGGCCTTGGCTAAGCGAAGCGCTGGCGAGCACCGTCATCCACTCGGTTGGCGTGAAATCGATGTTCGCCCGTCCGCTGATGCGCTCGTAGCTGTTGCCGAGC
Organism: Flavobacteriales bacterium; assembly: GCA_023264155.1. GTDB lineage: Bacteria > Bacteroidota > Bacteroidia > Flavobacteriales_D > Sanyastnellaceae > JALQTD01. The sequence goes on from JALQTD010000107.1 coordinate 858, forward strand.
AGGTAGCTCTCGTTGTTGTCGTAGCTGATGCCGCCGTAGAAGTTGTAGTCCTCGCCGCCCTTGCGCGCGCCGAAGCTGTAGGCATGCTTGACGCCCGTGCCGACGGTTTGGTCCACCCAATCGGTGTTCGTGCCCAATGCGTTCAGGTAAGCCTCCTTGCGGGTTTCCGCGTCGTCCGCGGCGCTGGTCATGTTCGGGAGCCACACGTAGCCCGTTCCACCATCGTTTTCCCACGCTTCCTGCCGCAGGGCCAAATACTGCTCCGTGCTCATCATGTTCGGCAGCGTCGCTGGCGTGGCCAAACCCGCGCGCGAGCTGAATTCAAAGCTCGTTCCCTTGCGGCCGCGCTTGGTGGTGATGAGGATGACGCCGTTCGCCCCGCGCGAACCGTAAATGCCGGTCGCGGCGGCGTCCTTCAAGATTTCGACGGATTCGATGTCGTTCGGGTTGATGGCCGCAAGCGGGTTGTTGTTGAGCGCTCCGGAATTCCCACGGAGGAAATAGTCCTGCGTGATCGGAATGCCGTCCACCACGTAGAGCGGGTCGCCCGCCGCGGAAACGGAGGCCACGCCCCGAACCCGGATGAGGGAGGGCGCGCCCGCGATGCCGGAAGACTGGGAGACCTGGACACCGGCGGCTTGCCCTTGCAGGGCCGCTTCGAAGGACGGGGTCTGGACAGCCGTGATTTGCTTGGAGTCAACGGAAGTGATGGCGCCCGTAACCTCTTTGGCGCGTTGAACACCGTACCCGATGACCACGACGTCTTCGATCATGACGGCGTCTTCCTTGAGTTTTATGTTCAGTTCCAAGGTTTGGCCTGCCGCGAGCTCGACCTGGCGGCTATCCTTCAGGTAGCCGATGAAGGTGTAATCGACGCTGTGCGCCCCCGGAGTAAGGGTCAGCGTATAATTCCCGTCAAGGTCCGTGAAGACCCCTTTCGCCCCGCCATCCACGATGACAGAAGCCGAAGGGAGCGGAGCGTTGTTCGCGTCGGTGACCTTGCCCTTGAGGGTTTGGCCCCATGCCGCGGTGCTCATCGCCACACCTGCGAGGGCTAGGATGATGTGATTGCGCATGTTGTTGGTTTGATTGGGACAAACTTAATGCAGAAGGTGTCATTTTTACACCTTCTCCAAAATTCAGTTATTCACCGGCTTTCAAGAAGCGTTGAGTGGATTGGAAATCACCTTGTGACACGACCAAGAAATACAGTCCATCCGACCAGTCCGCCACGGAAATGCGGTCGGTGATGCCCCCGCTGCGGTACGCCGTGCGCCCTGCTTGGAACTGCTCGCGACCGGTGGCATCGAGTACCCGGAGGGTGTAGGGTCCCGCAGCCGGCAAGTCGAGCCGGAATTGCAGCTGGTCGGTCGCGGGCACCGGCCAAACCAGCAAGGCCTCCGCAGGGAGATCCACTTCGCTGACGTCCACGAGCTGCACCGGGCATTCCACGGGCTCGTCGAGGTAGACGTGGTACTCGCCGGGGGCGAAGGTTTGGGCCGCGAAAATGTCAGTCACTTCGATGGCCTCTCCCGTAAAGTAGTCGTACCACGTTCCGGTGTGCGAAAACCCGGGGACCATGTCGATGGGCGTGGTGTTGAAGTTCGCGTTCACGACCGCATCCATTTCCGGGTGGTAGAGCAGGAGGCGCTTGCCCATGCCGCCCACGTCCCAGTTGAAGTCGGTCGAGGAGAACGTGGGGTAGTTGCGCTTCAAATGGGCCAGCCCCGCGATGACGCGGTGGATGTTGTAGCGGGCGGGGTTGTCGCGGTAGTCCCAGCGCACGGGTTTGGCCTCCACCCGGCAAGCATCGGCGATGGTCACCCCATCGGAACATGTGTTGATGCTGTAATCGTAGCCCAATTCGGTGAATTGCCACAGCATCTTCGGCCCGGGCAACGGCAGGTTGAAGCACTGGATGGCCTCCATGCGCGACAGCGCCGTCTCGAGGTTGCTCGCGTCGTAATCCCCGCTCGACGCGGCGTAGTTGAGGTTTTTGTACATCAGGCGCTCCTCATCGTGGGATTCGGGGTACGAGATGGCGCCCATTTGCGTGAAGCCGTGGCTCTGGTAGTTCGCCCAGCTCAGGTTGGAGGGGTAGCCCATGGCCGCTTCTTGGTAGTCGTGCGTGGCGTTGGCCCAAACCATGAACCCGTTGTTGGTCAAAATCGTCTCCTCATTCGTGTCACACCAGTGCTCAAGGATCATGTACACCCCCGGATCCTGGTTCCAAACGTGGTTGCCGTAATCGACCAGCAGGTTGATGCGCGACTGGTCGTACGCCCCATTGCCGTTGGGGGTTTGCGACATGCCTTGCGAGAAATCAAGCCGGTAGCCGTCCACGTGGTAGGCATCCACCCAATAGTCCAACACCCGCTTTGTGAAGTCCTTCGTCGCCCCCGACTCGTGGTTGAAGTCGAAGAACCAATTCAAGGCGTGCGGCGCTTCGACGTTGAACCACGGGTTGTTCGGCGCCGGGGCTCCGTTTTCCCAGTACATCTTGATGAACGGATTCGGCAGGTCCGCGTGGTTCAGCACGATGTCGAGGATGACGGCGATGCCGCGGTTGTGGCACTCATTGATCAGGGTTTTAAAGGATTCGGGTGTTCCGTACGCCTTGTCCAGCGCGCAATAGAACGTGGGGTTGTATCCCCAGCTGTCGTTCCCGTTGAATTCCATGACGGGCATGAACTCGATGGCGTTGATGCCCAAATCCTCGAGATAGTCCAACGTGTCGAGGATGGCATTGTACGTGCGCTCTTCCGTGAAATCGCGCACGAGCAGCTCGTAGATGATCAGCTGTTCCTTCGCCGGGCGCTCGAAGCCGCTGTCTGTCCAGTTGAAGGCGGGTTGGGCGGTTTGGAGCACAGAAACGGGCTCGTTGGTGGTCAGTTGGGCGGGGAAGGGGATGAGGTCGGGGTAGGTCGATTCCGGGATCCAGCCGTCGTTCCACGGGTCGAGCACTTTTTCGCTGTAAGCGTCCGCCACCCGGATGTCATCGGGGAGGATGTGGTATTGGAAACGGTACTCTTGACCGGGTGTAAGGCCTTCGATGTCAATCCAGTAGCGGGTCCCGTCTGGGGTTTGGTTCATCAAGTAGGCCAAATCCAATTCCCATTCCGTAAAGTCCCCCACCACGAACACGAACTCCTTGTACGGCGCGTACAGCTGCAGGCGCACGGACGTGTCACTCAAGTACGTGATGCCGTCCACAGACCCATCCGGAGCCGGCGCTGTCGGGGGCGTGGCGGGCATGACGTGCACCACGGCCTCCGCTGCGGCCACCGCCCCAGCCCCATTCACGGCTTCCAGCCCGAGGGTGTACGATCCGCTTTCCGCTGCCTCGAACGTGTAATCCAGCGCGGTCCCACTCGCGGTCGCCACTTCGGTGCCGTTCACCGCCAAGCTCAACTCGGCCTCCTCCGAGGCCAGCGCCTGCACGTCGAGGGTTTCCCCGGCGTTGAGCAGGGCCGTCCCGCCCTCCGGCGTCAGGAACGATGCCGTGAAGGAACCGTCGCTGATCGCGAAAAAGATGTCGGACCCGTCGGCGTTCTTGCCTTCGAGGCTGCCGGTGACGTTCCGAAACACCATGGCAAGCGATTCAATCTGTTCGCCGGCGTTGAGGTTGTAAAACTCAGCGAGGGTTTGGCCGCCAAAATCGAAACTGTGCAGCGTTCCGCCCTCGTAATTCATCACGGCATTCGCATCGGCCACGCCCCAATTCGTTTGCACGTGCTGCCAATCGGCGGGCCCGGTGCTGGCCGAAGTGATGACGCCCGTGTGGATGTAGACCGGGATCACGCCGACGAGCTGGCCGGTGCCGAGGCTGCAGTCGTAATACAGGGTCACCAGGTCGTCTTGCGTCGGGAACGCCGGTTCCGTCCAAACGATTTGCCCCAGCGCCATCATCGGCGCCAAGGCCATAGCAAGCAGGGCGGTCAGCGCCCGGGGTTGCATCCAGTATTTCATTTCGAACAGTTTGGTTTTCATTTGTTTCAAGTCCAAATCACTGCAAAACGCAATCCGTTTGGTGCCACCGCCCCGCGCCATCGCGCCATTCCACCACGTACCGACCGCTCGGCAACGCCCCGCGGTGCCATTGCGTCCCTTCAAATTCAGCGACGACGCGGCCTGCGGCATCGCGCACCCGTCCGCCTTGCGCCCCCTCTACCGTGCAGACACCGCCGCGTGGCACCGGATTGGGGTACAGCCCGCCGACCGGCTGCCGGCCTTCGGTCACCGCGTTGCCCGCCTCATTGGCGGCATCGGGCGTGGGGGGCACCGTGCCGCCCACCGAGCAAGCGGCCCAAGGACCGTCGCCATCGGGCACCCGTGCCCAGCTCACGTTGGGCGGCAAGGACGGCCAGGTCACGGCATCCACCACCCGGGGCGCCCCGCCATCCATGGCCATCAGGTACAGCGTTTCCCCCTCGGCATCGAGGTTGAAATTCGCATGGAGCGGCCCCTCCTCCGCGTCGTCATCGCACCAAATCAACAGGTGGTCGCCCGGATCCAAGGTCACGTTGGGCATCCTCCATCGCTTCGGCTCCATCCACCGGTTCGTCAGGAACAGCTCGTTCACGTTGGCCGCTTCGTCGCCGACCAGCGTGACTTCAGCCCAGTCCGCTGCGCCGCCCCATTCATCGACCACGAAGCCATTGTTCAGCGCCATGACTTCGTTCAGTCGGAACCCGGACGGCATGGGCGACGTCCACACCCACTGCGGAGCGCACGGCGAAACCCGTTCGACGCCATCCGCAAACGTAGCGGTGACTTGCACTTCGGCGTGGTCCGACCCCACGACGTCCACCGTCACCGTGTACAGCCCGTCGCCATCGTCGTCGGTCAGCGGCCAGGTCTGGGCCGTTCCTCCGTCCCAACTGATGGCGGCGGACAGGGTTTGGACCGCTCCCTCCACCACGGCCTCGACCACGAGTTGCCCCTCCACAGCTGGCCCTTTTGCCCACGCCATGAGCCACCCAGGATGCGGCGCTGGCGGATCCATCTGCAGCAATGCCGAACCCGATCGCCCCCCGACATACGGCACGATGCCATAGGGCACGTGTTGCCCATAATTTTCGAGCAAGGATGCCGTAAAGTCCTCGTAGTCAAATCCGTAATCCAAAGGATAGTACGCGTCTTCCGCCGCCGCATCCGCCGCTGCGACTTGCCAAGCTGCTCCGCGCGCTTCGAACACATCCACGTCGAACGTGCTCGTGATCAGGTCGCGCAGGTGCCACGTGTACACTTCGCGGTAAAGCGGAACTTGCATCAAGCGCGTGTAAAGCGGCCTGTTCTCGGTGGTGTAGTTGTAGACATCGCGCACCACCCAATCCCCGCCCCATTCTACGCCGAGGGTGTTGTCCAAGTCGTACGACAAGTAGGTCAATCGGCCATCGGGAGTGCGGCGGTAGAGGTAGAAGTTGTTTTGGTTGCCGATGTAATTGTCCCAATGCCCGGCCAAAACCTCCGCCGCCGCTGTTCGCAGGAAGCGGTTGACGTCAAACCGGTCCTCGAGGGCGCAGGGCAGGTCCGCGATCGGCGTGTTGTTGAGCACATCGATGAACCCGGGCAAGCCGTCGTAATCGTTCTCCGCCTCGTTCGTCTTCAGTTCGTACACCGGCGTGGTGGTCCAAGGCGGTGCATACATGTAATCCTCGCCATCGGGGCCGTTGTACAACAGGTTCGCGGGGTAGGTGCATTTCCACAAGTTCCCGTGGGCGTGCTTGAAGCGCTTTTCCAACCATTCTCCGTCGATGTGCTCCACGTTGGTGTAGAGCCCGCGGTAAACGCCGTTGAGGTACAGCCGCACGTGATTTGCTCGGCTGCTCGCCACACCGGATTCGTTGAAAAACGTGTGCACGAAGCGCGCCCGCATCATGCTGACATCGTTGTGCTCGCCATTCAGGTTCATCTTGTCCAAACCCCGCCATTGGCCGTCCTCATCATACGTGTCAAAACTGACCTTGAACGACTTTTTCGCTGACGTCCGGGACGTGTTTCCGCGCAACCGGAACCCCACATCGTACAACGTATCGGCGATTCCGTCCGCCACATAAACGAAGGTGGCGGGGTGCTCGAAGTTGGACCAAACGCTATCGGGGTGGAACAAGGCATTGTAAGCCGCAGGTTCCAACGTGATGTGCACGCTGGCCAATTCCTCTTGGAACGGCACCAATGGGGGCGGCGTTTGCCACTGCCCGTGAGCGAAGCCTGCGAGCCCGAGCGCAAGTGCAGCCAAGAACCGGCTCATTCTTCAATGGAATCGGGAGAAAACGAAAACAGCTGGGCGGGCTTGTGCAGCACCCCGGTTTGCTTTTCATCGAGCGGCACCACATGGCTCATGCGCTTGACGTTTTTCCGGAAATTCCGCTTGTCGAATTTTTTGTTCAGCACCACCTCGTGCAGTGTTTGCAACTGGCTGAGCGTAAACTTTTTAGGTA
>JALQTD010000108.1 GCA_023264155.1 Flavobacteriales bacterium
TTCCGGGAATCGATCGAGCAGCCGTTGGTGGAATTCCACGTGCACCCGGTCGAATTGTTGCGTGAATTGCTCCCAGTTGTCGTCCAGCCGGGCGCCGTCGCCGAGGACGCCGAGCAGCCGGTCCACTTGTTTGCGTTGGGGCGTTTCGAGGTGTTCGCGGAGGGATTGGAGGCCGGACTTGAGCGTGCTGGCCATTTGCGCTTTTTGGACCAAATGCATGGTCGCCGACGCCAGCTCCTGGTTCTTCGCAGCCATTTCCGCCTCCACCCGCCGGAGCCGCTCCGCTTCGAGCCGCAGCTCGGAGGATTCGAGGTCGCGGCGGTAGCGCTCTGCTTCGGCGCGGCGCTGCTTTTCGGCGGCTGCGGATTCCCGGGCGTGCGTCGCGCGGATGGCCCGTTGTTTCCGGATGACAGCGAAGGCGGCCGCGGTGGCCGCCACCAGGAGCAGGAGGATGCGGACGTCCCAGCGCTCGTACCAAGGAGGGGCCACACGGACTGTCCACCACGTACTGGGTCCCGTGAACCCTTCTGCGACGTAGGAACGAAATGCGACGCGGTGGGTACCGGGACCCAAGCCGCCGAGGGTGATGCGGGCCGACTCCTGTGGTCGGGACCACTCCGAGTCGGTCCCTTCGAGGCGCCATTGGTACCGCTGGATGCCGACGTAGCGCGCGTCGAATCCACGCAATCGGATTTCCAAGGCGTGGTTGCCGGGAGGCAGCTGCGCGTCTTCGAGATCGAGGAAGGCATTCGCAGACGCGTCATTCAGGTGCAGGACCGAGTGGACGTCGACAGCAGGCGGGGTGGCATCGTTCGACATCCGGGTAGCGTCGAGGTAGAGGAAGCCCGATTCGACGGGCACACAGACCTCATTTTCAGAGAGGATTTCCAACCGCTCGAAGGGCTCCACCATGGGGGTGCCGGTTAGGGGGACGCTGCGAACGGCCATGCTCGCGTTGAGGTGGGTGGTGTGGGGGTGGATTTGGCCTACGGACTGGTCCTGCAAAAACCACCACGTTGCATGTTCACCCTCGTACAACCGTTGGACATGGCCTCCCTTGGGAATCAATCCCTCGAACGCGTCCGATGCTGGCTCCATGCGATCGGCCTCGGCATTGAACCGATAAAATCCGTCGTTCGTAGAGAACAACGGGGACCCGCCTACTTGCAACACCTCAACGTGGACGGGCTCGGGGAAGCCTTGCGCTCCCGCATACAGCCGCACCGACTCGGCTTTTTTACCAGTAGCATCCAACTGCAAGCGAAATGCCCCCTTGTAGGGGTGGGCCACCCAAGCAACTCGCTCGGATTCAAACACCACGAAGCGGGAACTTTCCGAAAAACCCGTCACCGGCACCGGCGGCTCCACACCCTTCAGATCGACCCGATAGAGCCCTTGGAACGTGCCTGCATAATGGTAGCCCGTTTGGGGCTGCTCGACCAATTCCCACACTCCGATGCCTTCCATCACCGGCTCGTAGAGGTCTCCGTTGAGCCAGCCTGCGCCGTTGAGGTGGTTCACCCAAGGGCGATCACCGAAGGATTGAAGCGACCAGATTTGGCCTTCCAAACCAGAAACCTCCTCCGCGGGCTTCCCCGCGCCCGCTGTGCGCCTCAAGCCATGCGATGTGCCCCAATACACGCTCCCATCCGGCAGGTGCAAGGACGTGTAACCCGGCTCCACCGAACCCGCTAGCTCCGACGGTACCCGCTGCGGCCAACTGAACCGGATGACATTAACCGCGCCTTCGCCCGCCGACCACAAATTCCCTGACGCATCGGAACACAATTCCAGCACCGAAGTACCGGAAAGCCCCTCCGCAAGACCATAATGACCTGCCACCGTTTCCCAATCGCCCGTCTGAAAAATGCCTTCTTCCACGGTGCCGATGAACCAAGTGCCCGCTTGCTCTTCAATGGCATTCACACGGGCACGCAACAGCGCATCATTGAGTGCCCCAAGGTGCGGTTGCCACGCCTCGTCGGCCCATTTGAAAACCCCATGGGCATGAGTGACCAACAGATTGCGATCCGGCAAAAAAGCCATCACACGCCAATCGGGATCCACCCGCTCGGTGCGGATCTCATCCCCGTGCACATCATACACATGGAGCACATCGTGGCGCTGGGCAGCAAAACCGGATGCCATGGCAAAACTGTTCTTCAGTGGCCCTTCCAACAGCACCTCAACCTGTCCGTTGTTGCTTGCCATTCCGGCATATTCCGATGTTCCAAAAAATGCGCCATCCTCGGCATGCGCCAAACGCCACACATCAGCAAAGGCGCCACCCGACCTCCGCACCGCGCCAGAAAAGTCCTCCCAAACGCTTGGCTGCCCCATTTTCAGTCGCCCTAGGAACCCCTGTCCTCCCACCCAAACTGCCGTATCCTCCAACAGCACACTGCGCGCTACGCCCCGATTCGGGACCGGCAACAACTCCCAAGCGCCACCATCGAAAAGCAGCACGCCGCTTTGGTTAGCAGCCACGACAAAGCTGTTCGATTGCACGGCTATGTCGGTCGTCATGAGCCCCCCTCCCAACTCCTTCCGGTCGAAGGGATGTACCAAGGCCAAATCCGCTTGACCCACCGATTCATTTTGAGCAATCGTGTCCATTGCCCCCACAAGGAGCACCAACACTACCCATGCCAAGGTGTAGGGGCGTCTTAACATTGGCGCTAAGGTAGCTGAAATAACCCACTTACTTCTAAAACCTCGAAAACACGGGGGATTTTCACATCAATGTGCAGCTACTGTTGCGTCATGTACAATACACACTAACTATTTTGTGCAGGTAATGTTAAGCTATTTTGATGGCGTTTTGGCCAACACATGCAGGCAGATGAATGTACTTTGCACACGATGAACCGCCATTGGTCCATATGGATGATTGCTACCTGTGTGGCATGCACCCCAGCGCTTGACATGCCTGTGGCAAGCGACCCGCGCAGCGCGTGGATCGAATCCACGCTGGGCGCGATGACATTGGAGCAAAAGGCGGGTGAAATGACGCAGCTCACCTTGGGGGCACTGCTTGAGGGTACGAATCCCTACGAGCCCACTGAACCCCATCGGCTCGACTTGGAGAAAGTGCGGAAGGCTGTTGAAACCTATCACATCGGTAGTGTACTCAATTGCGGAAACCACGCGTTCACCTTGGAGCGCTGGCGGGAGTTGGTGAGTCAATTGCAAACGGTCGCCGCCGAACGCTTCCCTGCCACCCCCATCCTTTATGGGGTGGACGCCGTGCACGGGGCGAACTATACCACGGGGGCGGCCTTGTCCCCCCAACAAATAGGTCTCGCCGCCACTTGGAATCCCGAATTGGTGTACGACCTCGCGGCCGGTACGGCCCTTGAACTTCAAGCGGCTGGCACTCCATGGAATTTCGCCCCTATCCTCGATGTAGGTCGCGATCCGCGGTGGCCACGGTTTTGGGAAACGTTTGGGGAAGACCCGATGCTGGTCAGTAGGCTCGGCGTGGCCGCTGTAACGGGCACGCAGTCGGTAGGAGTCGCTGCCACCATGAAGCATTTTCTCGGGTACAGCATGCCATTGACCGGCAAGGACCGGACCCCTGCTTGGATCCCGGAACGCCAACTGCACGAAATTTTTGTACCGCCATTCCGAGCTGCGATTGAAGCCGGCGCGATGACCGTTATGATCAACAGCAGCGAAATCAGCGGCATTCCTGTGCATTCAGATGAGGCCCTGCTCACGGGACTGTTGCGCGAGGAATTGGGCTTTGGTGGTTTGGCCGTGACCGATTGGGAAGACATCAAGTACTTGGTGCACCGGCACAAAGTGGCAGCAACGTACAAAGACGCAGTCGAAATGGCGATCCGGGCAGGAATCGACATGAGCATGGTGCCGGCGGATTTGAAATTCCCTGCATTGGTCGTCGAATTGGTACGCGAGGGCCGCATCAGCGAGGACCGGATTGACGCGTCCGTCCGGCGGATTTTAGCCGTTAAATGGGATTTGGGGTTAGTGGCGGAATCCAACCCGCCTGCGGAGCATGTTGTGGACGCATCGTGGCGAGCAGGTCAACGCCAAGCCTGCCTCGAAGCCGCTGAACAGAGCATCACCCTGCTGAAAAACGCATCACAAACGTTGCCCCTTTCAGCGGATCGGCCGATTTGGGTGTCCGGCCCGACTGCCCATTCGCTCGCTGCGCTCAATGGCGGATGGACCGGGACGTGGCAAGGAACCGACCCGAGGTATGACACGCCCGGGGCCATCACGGCCGTGGAAGCGTTGAAAAGCAGTTGGAACGCCGACGTTTTTCACTTTGAGCTGGCGATGGATTTCGACGCGGGTGACATCGCTGCGGCAGTGCGTGATTTCCGCCGACATGACGGCGCGCAGGTCGCTGTGGTGTTCCTGGGAGAGATGCCTTACACCGAGATGGCAGGCAACGATGAAGAAGTGCAGTTGAATGCGAACCAAACCGCATTGGTCGAAGCCCTTGCAGCAACGGGGGCTTCCGTCGTGGGCGTCTACCTTGGCGGTCGTCCCCGCCGCATGGAGGCCGCGGTGGAAGCCCTCGACGGGTTCATCATGGGGTATCTACCTGGAAATGAAGGAGGAACCGCCATTGCGCGGGTGCTGAATGGCGCTGTGAATCCGAGTGGACATCTGCCGTTCACTTGGCCCCGCAAGACGGGAGCGCATTTGACCTATGACCACAAGTACACGGAAACCCTTGACCTGGATTCAAGTTTCACGGCCTTCAATCCTCTCTTTGAATTTGGGAGCGGTTTGAACTACTCGACCCTTGAATTGGTTGACTTCCAAACCGACCAAACCGTGTACAACCTACAGGATACCATCCGCGCGCAGGTTACCTTGCGGAATGCAGGTCAACGCGCCGCCGAGGACGTGGTGCACCTGTACAGCCACGATCACGTGGCAAGCGTCACACCGAGCGTTTGGCGCCTCGCAGGGTTTGAGCGCGTGGCCGTCCAGGCCGGCGAATCGGTTGACATCGCATATGAACTTCCGGTGCAGCAGTTGGGATTTGTTGGGCGGGATTTGGCCTACGTGGTCGAACCCGGCGACTTCACCCTGCGCATCGATTCACTCACCACCACTATTTCTGTAAATCCTTGATTTTATGAAGCAATTTTCCCTCTTCATGGCCCTCGCAATCTGCGGCATTGCTTTCGGCCAAACCCATCAAGTGACCTTCGAGGTCAACATGGCGAACGAAACCGTAGCTGCATCCGGCGTCTACCTCGCAGGCGGCGCTGACTTCGGCGTCCCCGGAGACAACCCCATGACGGACGACGACGGCGACGGCATCTACTCCATCACCGTTGAATTGGCGGATGGGTACAGCGGTTACTACGCTTTCACCAACGGTTTGTGTCCGGATTGGAGCTGCAAAGAGAGCCTCGTCGGCCAGCCCTGCGGCGATCCCGCTAACTACAACGACCGCTTCATCGAAAACGTGGTCTCTGACACGACGCTGTCCACTTGCTTCGCGCAATGCTCAACAGACGGAACGTGTTCTGCCCCTGAAGATCCTGTTGACGTGACATTCAATGTCGACATGAACACCACGGCCATCGCAGGCCCCATCTACATCACCGGGCTTGCCATCGACAACTGGTGCGGCAACTGCGTCGAAATGTTCGACGAAGACGGCGACGGTGTGTACAGCCTGACCTTGCAATTGGAGCCGGGCACCTACGAATACCGCTACAACAATGGTGGATGGAGTGGACAAGAGGAGCTTACCCCCGAGGATGACGCCGATTGCACCCTCACCACGGGCGCTTTCACGAACCGGATTGTCACCGTACCAGGCGGCGCTCCCTTCAACATCGAAACCAACTGCTTCAGCACGTGCGGTGCGTGCACAGGTGACCCGGTTGACCCCACCACATCTGAAGTAACCTTGGCCGTGGACATGAGCCAAGAGGACATCCTCGGCCCGATTTACGTCACCGGCAACACCATTGACAACTGGTGCGGGACCTGTGTGGAGATGCTCGACGAGGATGCAGACGGCATCTACACGGTGACGGTTGAGCTCGGATTGGGCGACCACGAATACAAGTTCAACAACGGCGGTTGGGACGGCCAGGAAATGCTCGACGAAACGGAAGATGCGGACTGCACCTTGACCACGGACGGCTTCACGAACCGGTTGTTGAATGTGGCTGACAGCTTGGCGATTGACGTGCCTGCGGTGTGCTTCAACAGCTGCGCCGCGTGCATCCCGGACGGGGTGGACGAATTGAACGGGTGGGACTTCACGGTGGCACCTTCAGTTACCGATGGGGTGTTCACCTTGCGTTTTGGCCAAAACCTCGCACGCAACGCCCGCCTTGCCGTCCACCGCATCGACGGCGGCCTCGTGCATGAGCAAAACCTCCAAGCCGGCACCTCCACCCTCGTGCTCGACGCGAGCGCTTGGGAAAACGGCGTGTACCTCATCAACTGCGCTGACGGAGTGTCCGGCAGCATCGAACGACTGATCAAGATTCAATAATCCCTCATGCGGCATCTGCTTCTCCTTACCGCACTGATGGCCACGGCTTTCGGTTCCTTGCTCGCCCAAACCCGGGTGGTGCAGGGAACCGTTCGCGCCGTGGACATCGACGGCGGCCTGCCCGGTGTAACGGTCCTTGAAAAAGGAACCTACAAGGGCACGTTCACGGACCTCGACGGAAACTACACCATAGAAATTTCCGGGCCCGAGGCCCAAATCACCTTCTCCTACATCGGCTACCTCGAACTGACGGTGCCCGCCCCAGCTGCTGGTACGCTCGACGTCACCTTGGAACTGGACGTGGCCGGACTCGATGAGGCCGTTGTCATCGGATATGGCAACGAGAAGCGCAGCCGCATCACCGGATCGGTTGGAACCATCGACAGCAAGGAAATCACGTCGATGCCTGTGCTGCGGACCGAACAAGCCCTGCAAGGACGGGCAGCCGGTGTGCAAGTGACCCAAAACTCCGGTCAGCCGGGCTCCACCCAAAGCATCCGGATCCGCGGAACAGGCTCCCTGAACAACGCCGAGCCCCTCTTCGTAGTGGACGGCATTCCGCAATCCGGGATTG
>JALQTD010000109.1 GCA_023264155.1 Flavobacteriales bacterium
TGCGGGGCGCGTTTTCATCGCGGCGCTCGTTAGGAATGTCCCGCAGGCGATCAAGCTGCGCTTGCAGCTGCTCCCGCTCTTCTCTGAGTATCCGGCGCGCCTCATCCAAGTCGGTGATACCGTTCAGTTTATCTACGGCGGCGGCGGTCCTCACCCGATGATGAGCGGTCACGGCAGCACCGCATCGCCCGTTTTCTTCCCCACGGTGACGGTCAACACGTCAATTCCCGAAGCGACCACCGTCCTCAACGAGCCGGGTACGTACCTGTTCCACTGCGGTACGAACCCGGGTAACACGTTGAACTGGGGGACGTTGATCGTCCAAGGAGCGGTCGATGTGGCCGAGGAAGTGGAGCGCCCATGGCGACTGCAACCTGTTGCCGGTGGGTTCGAGGTGGTGGATGGGAACGCTGCCGGCGGGTACGCGGTGTTCAATTTGGCCGGACAGCAAGTGGGGCAGTTCACCCGAGTTTGGGCGGTTGACGGACTGGCAGCGGGCGGCTATGTCGTGCGCGGAATGGAAGGCCATTCGGTGAAAGTGTGGTTGCCGTGAGGCAGGTCGCCTGGCTTGCCGCGGCGGCGTTGCTGGTGGTCGGCTGCCGGCCCGAGCGGAACTGGGAGCACCGCACGGAGCGGTATGCGCTCGAGGTGCCGGCACATGTCGCGTCGTACACGGGGATCACCTTGGAAGCGCCCACCGCCGCTGAGGTCGAGCTGGGGCGGCATTTGTTTTACGACCCGATATTGAGCGCGGATGGAACGGTGAGCTGCGCGAGTTGCCATTTGCAGGAGGCAGGGTTTTCCGACCCGAACGCGGCCAGCGTGGGAGTGAATGGCGGGGTGGGGGATCGCAATGCGATGGCGGTTGTGAATTTGGCCTATGATGAAGCCTTCTTCTGGGACGGCAGGCGCAGCAGTTTGCAAGGCCAAGCGCACGACCCCGTGGTTCATCCGCTGGAAATGGCGTCCACGTGGCCTGCGGTCGAAGAACGGCTGCGGGAACACCCGGACTACCCGCAGCGTTTTTTCGAGGCGTTCGGCAACCTCGACGTGGACAGCACCCAGGTGACGCGCGCTTTGGCGGCCTTTGAGACGGTGCTCGTATCGTTCGATTCACCCTTCGATGCCTATTTCTACGGGGGCGACACGGATGCGCTGGATAGCGCGGCGCTGCGCGGGTTCGAGCTGTATTTCGGTGAGGCCGAATGCGTTCACTGCCACGCCGGCCCCTTGCTCACCGATCAAACCTTCAAGAGCAACGGGCTCGACGGCTCGGTCACCGATCCCGGCCTCGGCGCGGTCACTGGTCTGCAGGCCGATTTGGGCAAGTTCAAGGTGCCGACCTTGCGCAACATTGCGGCCACTGCGCCGTACATGCACGACGGCCGGTTTGCCACCCTCGCGGAGGTGGTCGAGCATTACAACTCGGGTGTTGATTCCCTCGCGCCCAACCTCGATCCCGACATGCACAGCTACGAGGAGGGGTTGTTCCTTACGGCGGCAGAAAAGGCCGATCTCGTGGCTTTCTTGGAGTCGTTCACGGACGCGGCTTTTTTGAGTAACAGCCGTTTTGCTGCCCCCTGATTTGGCCCGTGGGCCGAGGCATTGCATGGGGGGGAGTGGATTTTAGTGCAATAAATGTTTGCGGTGCCTTGTATTTGGTTTCGTCGGGTTTATATTGCGATTTGAACCAAAACCATTCACCATCCTGACCGCCCGAGCCATTGCTGCTGGGGAAACCGGCAGGGGGAAACCACATCGCCATGAGGTCCATTCGCACCCTGATCGCCCGCAGCACGGGCTTCCTCGTTCTCCTGTTTTCGCTGGCTTCTTCCTTTGTTGTTCAAGGGCAGCTTGTTGGCATTGAGGTAGTTGAAGTGGCTGATCACGCCAGTTCAGCAATCCCTTCCCTTGAAGGCATGAAGACGTACCGCGTTTACGCAAGCCTGACGCATCCGGATGATGTTGTTTCGGCGGTGTATGGCGACGAGGTGGTGCCGCTCACCTTGAGTTCCACGACCGGTTTTTACAATTCTTCTTTCGGAGATGATTTGGCCCAAAACGTCAACGTATTGTTCTATTCAACGTTCCCAGAAGTCGAATACGACAGCTGGCTCACCATCGGCTATGCGCCAGGGGATGCGGTGCTGGGGAATGTGGGGACAGTGGGCATGGTCCTGCCGTTGGAAGAGCTGAACGCCGGTGAAGACCTGGTGCTCGACGATCAATTCGGCGGCTCATGGTTCATTACAACCGATCCCAACGGCGCGGCCGGTGAAGATTTGAAGGTGCTGCTTGCCCAGCTGACCACTGCGGGCACCATACAGGGAACATTCAATGTGCAGGTGTTCATTCAGGGGGACCAAACCAACGAACAACAAGCAGAAGGAGTGGCCTTTACGGTTGGAGCGGCTGTTGCGGGTTGCACCGATGCCGAAGCGTGCAATTTCGACCCGAGCGCGAATGCGGAGGACGGTTCGTGCGTTTACCCGGATCCGGGTTTGGACTGCGCAGGCGAATGCATCGATCCGGTCGACCTCAATGGCAACGGGATTTGCGACGCGGCAGAAGTGCTCGGCTGTCCGTACAGCAGTGCTTGCAATTACAATCCCCTGGCCAACGTGGACGACGGTTCATGTGAATTTTTCTGCCCGGGATGCACCGATCCAGCGGCGTGCAACTACGAGGAGGGCACCCTTCAAAACGACGGGAGCTGCTGGTATCCCGTGGACGAGTACGGTTCGGAATACGTGGATTGCAACGGCGACTGCCTCAGCGATGTGGACGGGGACGGGATTTGCGATGAGCTCGAAATCGCGGGCTGCTTGAACCCGTTTGCTTGCAACTTCAATGCGGATGCCACCGACGCCGATGATTCCTGCGAGTTCACGTCTTGCGCGGGTTGCATGTACGAGTTCGCTTGCAACTACGACCCGGACGCCATCGTGGCGGACTTGTCCTGTGAGTTCGGGACGTGCCCCGGTTGCACCGATCCTGCAGCGTGCAATTACAATCCGACGGTTTCCGAGGACGACGGGTCTTGCACCTACCTCGATGCTTGCGGTGTGTGCGGCGGCGATGCGCCTGATTACCTCAATTGCGACGGCACGTGCGTGAACGATTCCGACGGCGACGGCGTTTGCGATGAGTTGGAGGTCTACGGATGCACGGATCACGAGGGGTGCAATTTCAATGAGTTGGCCACGGAGTCGGATGGAAGCTGCCTGTACCCTGTGGGATGCCAAACCTGCTCCGGAGCGTACGATGGCACCGGCGTCGTGGTGGAGAACGATGCGGACGGCGACGGGGTGTGCGACGGTTTTGAGGTCCCAGGTTGCGTGGACCCGGAGGCGTGCAATTACGATGCGGCAGCCACGGATTCGGACGGTTCCTGCCTGTTCCCACAAGGGTGTGATTTCTGCTCCGGTGCCACGGACGGAACGGGCTTTGTGGTGACGGGGGATGAAAACGGCAACGGCATCTGCGATGCGGAGGAATCGGCGGGTTGCACGTATGAACAAGCGTGCAACTACGAGCCGGAAGCGACGAATGACGACGGTTCGTGCACCTTCCCGCTGCCCGGATTGGATTGCGCGGGGAACTGCTTGGCGGACGTGGACGGCAATTTGGTGTGTGATTCGGAGGATTACACCGGGGTGCTCGAGGCGCTTGAATCGGGCGAATATTGCGCGCCTGGCACGGTGTGGAATCCCAACCTCGGCCAATGCGTCGCCTCGTATTGCGCTTCCGACCTCGATGGAAGCGGCGTGGTGGATGTGTCGGACTTGCTCATGGTGCTCGGAGACTTCGGTTCAATGTGCAGCCAGGGCGGATGCACCGATCCGGATGCGCTGAATTACGCGGCCGGCGCGGATTACGACAACGGCACGTGCGACTACGCCCCCGACTTTTGCAACGGATTGGACGCCATGTACTTCGATGGGTACGCATACGATTTGGTCACCATCGGCGAACAATGTTGGTTCAGTGAGAACTTGCGGAGCAGCCATTACGCGAACGGGGAGGCGCTGCTCGGAGGCCTCAACGACACGGCTTGGACCGCAGCTGCGGAGGGGGCGCAGGCCCTTTACGGCGATGAAGTCGCGAACGGCGTGTCGTGGGGGCGCGTTTACAACTGGTGGGCTGTGAGCGATGCGCGGGGCTTGTGCCCTGTCGGATTTCACGTGCCAAACGATGAAGAGTGGATGCAGCTCGAAGGGCACTTGGGCATGCCGGCCGCCGACTTGGATGCCGAGGGGTTCCGAGGCGATGATCAAGGGACGCAGTTGAAGGCATCGGCCATCAACGTGCCCGCTTGGAACGGCACGAACAGCTCCGGATTCTCAGGGCTGCCCGGCGGAGGGCGATTCGATGGCCTGTTCTTGGATGCCGGCAACGGGGGGTATTGGTGGACGGCGAGCGCCCACCCCGAAGGCGCTTGGAGCCGCGAATTGTACGCGGGTTTCAGCTCGGTAGGTCGCTACGTCGCCGCGAGCCACCAAGGCTATTCCGTGCGCTGCATCATGGACTGAACGCCCTCCCCGTCTAATCGCAGCCGAGCCCAAACTCGCCGAGGAGCAAGAGCAGGTCGGACGTGTTGACCCAGCCGTCGAGGTTGCCATCCATGGCGCAGCTGGAATCGCCGGTAAACAGGCAGCTCCCGTCGTCATCGTTCGCCGCGGGGTTGAAGTTGATGGCGGCCGCATAGGTGCACCCGGGCTGAATGCTGCCCGATCCAGCGACGATGATCTGTTGGGTGTAGACCGATGGGGTGACGGCAACATCAATGCCAAAAACGGTCACATAGGGTTGCAAGGTGACTTGCACGTCGAAGGTGTCCGCAGCGAGCGGGGTGCCCGTCCAATGCACGCAAACCGGCATGTTTTCTTCCGGGTAGAGCTCGGTGGTGGACCAATCTGCTTCCAGACCTGCAGCGTCGTGCGACAAGGTGGCCACGTAATAAGCGAGCGGAATGTTTTGGGGGTTCCCTTCGTCGAGCAAGGTGTCTGGGGCATGCAGTACCCAATCGAAGGAGGTGCTTTCGCCCAGCACAGCGCCGGTGGGTTCAGGAGGATACCAGCCGAAATCCAGGTCAGCCCACTCCGGAGCATCAAGGAAGTCACACGTGGGCTGCATGTACGTGCAGGAGCCGTCCTCGCAGGCGGCGGTGGGATTGAAGTTGAGTGCGGAAGGGTCGGTACAGCCGGTGGTTTGGGCTGTGAAAACAACGTCCTCCGACCAAGCGCACCCCCAGCTGTCCCAAACCGTCAACGAAAAAACTTCCGTTTCGAAGAACGTTAAACTCTCCCCCTCACAATGGGTAACGTTTCCCGAATCGGTCCAGTACAAGCCGCTACAGGTCGCATCGAGAACCGGTGGGTTCGTCCAATCGAGTGCTTGCACAACGCTTTCCTCAAAAGTCAATCCCCAGCCGAACACGAACCCGTTGTCCGACCCCCAGCTGTCACAGATCTCAAGGGTCCACGTGCCGTCCACGGGGCAGCCGTTCAAGTTGCTCCAGTTGCCCGTGGCTTCATACGTGCCCGGCGGGAGCGTTCCGCCGGCATTCTCAGCCCAGGTGCCATTCGTTGCGCTCGGCGACCAGGCGTAGTCGTACGCCACGCCGGGTGTGTCCGGCCAAACATCAACGTCCACGGGTTCGCCCAGGAACGTGCCGCCACCGCCTTGTTCATGGAGGGTCATGGACTGGCCATTGGGGCATTGCAGCGAGATGGTCAGGTCGCCCATGAAGCTGTGTTCGAAGGCGATCGGAACCGCGCTAATTTCAGAAGCCGCATCGGTGATGATGAAGTCGCTGCCACTGGCGAGCGTCTGCTCATAATTCAGACATTGCGACTGGTCGTCTGGAACTTGGGTGAGTTCGTCCACATAGGATTGGAAGGCCCCTGGGTAGGTGCCGGGGGTCAGTTCAGCGGTGAGTTCAACGGGGACGCCGGGGCAGGCCGTTGGGGCGAGGGTGGAGGGGCTGAAGGTGGGGGCGGGTGCGATTTGGACCAAATCAGGAAACGCCACCGCCTGCGTGCACGTCACCTCCCCACCCAGCATCAGTTGCACCCCCAATTCATGCACGCCCGCCGAGTCAAATTGCAGCACAGCGATGGGACTGGCATGCTCCGCATCGAGCTCCCCGTCGATCAGCCACCCCGTGACCTCCCACGTCACGCCATCCGGAACCATGACATTCGCCGCAGCGAGGAAATCCGCGCCCTCGCACCCTTGGTTCCCCTCTGCAAAGGCGACCGTGGCAGTCGCCACATCGCATTCATCCGTGCACGACATTTCAAACGCGAAATTCCCATGGTCGGTGGCATCGGAGGTGAAATGCAGGGTGAGGCAGCCGCCCGGAACACTGGATTGGATCGAACTCAACATCGCATCCCCTGGATTCGACGTCCACGTCCAAAGCGGGGCGCCCTCCGCCGCGCTCCCGTCGTACACCCGCAAGGTGTCGCCAAGCCCCAAGCTCACAACGAGCGGATCGAGCACGAAGTAGTCCTCGACGGTTTCGGCACACAAGTACATCGTGGCATCTTCGCCCGCAGCGTAGTCGCCCGCGGACAAGCCCGAGTCCACGAGGATTCCCGAGCAGGTGGTGTGCAAGGTGTTGCTGAACGGCGTTTCTTGGCCCCAAAGGGAAGCGCTTGCCGCCAGCAGGCCGGCCGCAAGGGCCGTCAATGCGTGGATGGTGTTCATCTTGTTAAGGTACATGCAATTTGTATTCGAATGCAGTGCGTGGCGAGCAAAAAAAAACGGGGAACGCTGCTGGTTCCCCGTTTCAGGTGCTTGATAGCGGAGGTTACTGCGCGCAGTCCTCTCCGAATTCGCTCAACAACATCAACAAGTCGCTGATGCCGATGGTGCCGTCGCCCGACAAATCGCTTGGGCAAGCGGCGGTCGTGTAGGAGCACGAGCCGTCATCGTCGGTGGCGGCTGCATTGAAGTTGTCCGCTTGGGCATTCGT
>JALQTD010000010.1 GCA_023264155.1 Flavobacteriales bacterium
GCTCGGTTTTGGTCGGCAGCAAGGCCTTCATTCGGCGCGCGCACCGGGTCCGGAAGGTGATGGGCGGGGGGATGCGCCAAATCGGCGGCCTCGCCGCAGCCTGCCTGCACGCCCTCGACCACCACTTGCCTGCCCTGCACCGCGACCACTCCGCCGCGGCGCAGTGGGGGATCGCCGCCGCTGCCCACCCCGACTTCATCGGCTTCGAACCGGTGGAAACGAACATCGTCATCGCGACCTTGCGGCCGGGATTGGCGGCGGAGGCTGCGGTGGAAGCGATGGGCCGGGCGGGCATCCGCTGCATGGCGTTTGGCCCGACGAAAATCCGGTGGGTGTTCCACCGCGACGTGACCGCCGCTCAGTTGGAACGGGGGCTTGAAGTGTTCGCTGGCCTGCGGTTCGCCTGAGTGGGCGCGGTCAGTGGGCGACCTGCAGGCGGTGGGTGACCGGGGTGCCTGAAGCCGTGAGGTAGCGGACGAAGTAGATGCCCGCGGGCCATTCCGCGACGCTGGTGTTTCCGGCGCCTTGGTGCAGGTGGTGGATGGTGCGGCCACGGGCGTCCTGGATTTGGCCCGATGTCGCGCCGGCGGGAAGCTGCCACTGCAGGGTGTTCGATGCGGGATTTGGCGCCAGTTGGAAGGCCAAATCGCCCACCGCCCCCACCGAATTCGTGCACGAACCGATGGTCAAAATGAGCACGTCCGACGCTTCGCAGCCCTCGCCATTCGCGACGGTCAAGTAGAGCGGATACGTGCCCACGCCCCACTCCCCTGCCTCGATGTACAGGAACTGGTTGATCGACCCATCTTGCCACGTGTAATCCAACCCCGGCGGTCCGTACAGCAAGAGGTGCTCGTCCAAGCAAATCAAGGTATCCCCGCCCAAGCTGAACTGCAAGGCATCGCTGGCCACCAACTCCGTCCCTCCTGCAAATGTGCAGCCCGCCTCATCGGTCACGAGCAGGTCGTACCAACCGGCAGCCAACCCCGTGAGGTCCTCCTCCGCAGACGCAAAGCCGGCAGCGTTCGACCACGCAAACTCGTAGGGAGCAGTGCCCCCCGCCAAGGTCACGTCGATGGCACCGTCCAACGCGCCATCGCAACTGGGGTCGAGGCCGGCTACATCGAGTTGGAACGGTGCCGGCGCCTCGATGGTCACTTCATCGCTGAACTGCACACCGCAAGCGGTCTCGACGTCCACCGTGTACGTTCCCGGAAGCAACCCCGAAGCGTAAGCAGCTTCGAAGGTGCCCGAAGGCCCGGCAATGGTGCATGCAAAGTCCGCCCCACTGCCCGCCAAGGCCGCGAGCACCTCTCCGTCTGCCACGACCTCCTCGCTAAGGGGGCAATCGATGTCACTCGCGAAAGTCACCAAGGCCGGCGTGGGCGCGGGATTCGAAGCAATCGCTACTTGGGCCTCGCCGGAGCTCCCCGCCCACCCGTCGAGTTGGATGAAGTAGGTGGCGCCCGCCTCGAGGCAATCAGAATACAACAGGGAGGCGTAGCCGTTTCCCGGTCCGCATCCGCCAGGAATGTCATCCGCAGCGCCCACCAATTCAAAGGTGGTCCAATCGTCACACGTATCCGCGCGGTACAAGGCCAATTGCGTGTCCATTGTGGTTCCTTCGATGCAGGTGTTGATGATCACAGGATCGGAGCTGGCCGCGGTGAAGGTCAACCAAACCGAGCGGGCAACGTTGCCTTCCGAACCGCACCACCAGCCCTGCACGCCGCATCCTCCGAAGGGGTTCGCGCCGGGGGACGGTTCTCCGATTTGGGCCGTGGCCCCCTCCGTGGTAACGGAAACCGTGTCCCCGTCCACCGCGATGGCCGCAGCACCGCACGGGCTGTCGTGCTCCACGAAACTCGAAACCGAAGGGGAGAACGACCAGGTGTTGCCGTCGCCCGTACCATTGTAGGAAGCGATCGGGATGCCATCGGCGTGCAGCTCGAACTTGGTTCCGCCATCGCCGTAGGAATCCACGTGGATGAAATCGTAGGTACCCTCCGACGGCAAGCAAAACGGTCCGTCCGTTATGATCGCGTTCGATGCATAGGTTTCGGATCCACCGCCGTTGCCTGCGCCATCGCACCCCACCTCCGTTGAATTGCCTCCGAACGCCCAGGTGGACGTTCCACACGCGTCGCCGGCGTCCACGATTTCCCAGTACACCTCGTAGCCCCAACCGTCCGTGTCCACGGTGATGGTGAGGGCGGATTCGCCTGCTGGGCATTGGCTGATGGCTGTCGTTGCGGCTGCGATGAAGGCTGCAGTTCCGATTCCTTTCCTTAACATGTTTTTCAAAACTTTTCGGTCGGGAAGATAGGGCAGGATTGGATTGCGGTCTTCGCATTCATAGATTCGCCGTTTGCTCTGACCAAATCGCGTACCATGCTCGTCCTGCTCTCTCCTGCCAAAACCATCCAATGCGCTGCCAACGAGCACGCCCCATCGGCATCGCAGCCGGTGTTTTTGGAGGATGCGGCGTACTTAGTGAACAAGCTCGCCAAGCTGTCCGCGAAAAAGCTCGGGGTGATGATGCACATCAGTGCTGAGCTCGCCGAGCTCAATGCGGAACGCTACGCGGCGTGGTCACTGCCATTTCATCCCGGAAATGCGCGGCCTTGCATCACGTGCTTCCAGGGCGAGGTGTACCGCGGGTTGGACGCCGCGACGATGCAGGAACCGGATTTGGCCTTCGCCCAGCAGCACCTGCGCATTCTCAGTGGCCTGTATGGCATCTTGCGGCCGATGGACCTCATGCAGCCCTACCGGCTGGAGATGGGGACCAAATGGACCATCACCCCTTCCAAACCGAACCTCTACGCCTACTGGGGCGACCGGATTGCCCGATCGCTCGAGGAAGAAGGGGCGCAGGCGGTGGTGAATTTGGCTAGCCAAGAATACAGCAAGGCGGTGCAACGGAAGGTGCTCACGTGCCCGGTCATCGACATCGAATTCAAGGACCTCGTGCGCGGGGAACTCAAGGTGGTCGGGACGTACGCGAAGCTCGCCCGCGGCCAGATGGCTCGTTTCATTGTCAAAGAACGGATCACCGAACCCGAACAACTCAAGCAATTTACCGGCGGCGGATACGCATTCACGCCGGCTGAATCCTCAAATCACACGTGGGTCTTTACACGCGACCCGCATGCTAAATCTACCTGATGTTTACATCCAACTTTCCCGCCCTCGCCACTGTGGCTTTGGGCTTATTCATCATGACGGGCTGCGCGCAATCGCAGGATTCCTCGTCCCAAGAAACCACCACTGAAATGAGTGAATTGAGCTACGCATTCGGCGTACTGTTTGCCAACAACTTGCAACAAGAGGGCTTGTCCGACATCGACACCGATGCGGTGGCACGCGGATTTGCCGAGCAATTTGGCGGCACCGCGACCATGACCATGGAAGAAGTGAACACGGTGTTGAGCGAAGGCATGAAGGCCATGCGCGAGGCCCAAAGCGCTGAATACTTGGCCGAGTGCCAGGCCTTCCTCGACAACAACGCCAAGCAATCGGGCGTTCAAGTGACCGCCTCTGGACTGCAATACGAGCACTTGGTGGAAGGCGACGGCGCCTCCCCCACGGAGAGCTCGACGGTCACGGTTCACTACCGCGGCACGTTGATTGACGGAACCGAGTTCGACTCGAGCTACAAGCGGGGCGAAACCATCAGCTTCCCGCTGAGCGGCGTCATCGCTGGCTGGACTGAAGGGCTGCAACTGATGAAGGTCGGGGGCAAGACGCGCTTTGTGATCCCCCATGATTTGGCCTATGGTGCGAACCCGAATCCGAACAGCCCCATCCCGCCGTACGCCACCCTCGTATTTGAAGTGGAGCTTTTCGAAGTCAAGTAATTGACCGCTCACATGAATGAAACCTTGATGGATTTCCCGCGTAAAGGGAGCCATCAAGGTTTTTTTCATGAACCCATTCTACTCCCTCCTTTCCGTTGTTCGCGCCACTGGCGTGATGTTGTGTTTGCTCTGTGCGGTTCCGCTGCACGGCCAGCTCACTACCGAGGAATCCAAGGCCCCGATCGCTGTGACGCTTGGGGACTACACGCCCGACCGGGGACTCGCCTGTCCGGCGGATGGCGAATTGCAGTCCCGCGAAGGGGCCGCGCGCCGCTCGTACGAGCGTTTCGAGGCCGCTGTGCACGATCAAATCAATCGCGACCGTTTCCGGGTTTACAGCGGGACGCGGCCTGCGGAGGCCGTCTTGGAATTGCCCGTGGTGGTGCATGTGCTGCACCGGGGCGAGGCCGTAGGGGAAGCCTTTAACCTGGGATACGACCAAATCGCGAGCGCCCTCGACGCGCTGAACGCGGACTTTGCGAACGCCTCGGGCATCGACACGGGCATCCGCTTTGCATGGGCCCGCCGGGACCCGGATGGCCGCCCAACCACCGGCATCGTGCGCCATGCGGTGGAAGATCGCACCGCCTTGAATGCCGCGGAATGGATGCCGGAACTGGGGTGGGACACCAAGCGCTACATCAACATCTACGTGCTGCCAAGCATGGGGGATTTGGAATGGAAAGGCCGGACCATCGGTGCTTCCATGGACCAAGCGCCTTTCGGCATTGCTGTTGCTGCGCGTGCTTTCGGCACGGAGGGCTGGGTGGATGCGTGGACGGCTGAAAACCGCACCCTGACCCACCAGATGGGGCATTACCTCGGATTGCGGCACGTGTACGCGCCGGTTGAAGGGCGTCCGGAAGATTGCTTCCACACAGGAGATGGCGTTTGCGACACGCCGCCATCTGAGCAGCGCACCCAATGCGTTTCCTCCGGGGACGAAGCGGACCACAACCACATGGATGCGTTGCCCGGTGTATGCCGCAACCACTTCACTCCTGGTCAAAAAGAACGCATGCGCGCAACGGTGATCGCCATCTTGCCCGAACTGCTTGAACCGACCACCACGGACCCCCTGGCCTCGCTCGATGGAGCCATTACGGAAGTGGGGGTAGATGATTTGGCCTGCTCCGCAGAAGGCAAGCCCTGGGTGGAGCTGGCGAACCTCGGTACAACGCCCATCGATTCGGCGGTCGTTCGTGTGCAATTGAACAGCCGCGAGGCCTATCCCGTTTTCTGGGGTGGCAAGTTGCTGCCGGGCGGGCGCGTGCGCATCTACGCCCCGACCATGGCCATCGGCTACGGGCCTTTTGCCCTCACGGCATCGTTGGAATTGCCCGTGGAAAACGGGCGGAATGCGGCGGACCGCGAAAACGCCTTTGTCCAACTGGAAGGGTATTTGGCGAACAACGAATCCGTCTACAGCGGGGAAAACCTGCCGGGCAATCGCTTGGAAATGGCTTTGGCGCCGGATGCCTTCGGCGATGAAGTGCACTGGATTTTGTCGGACCAAGCTGGCACGGAATGGGCGCATTCGGCCCCTTACCCCATCGGCAAGGCGGGCATTCCCGTCCAGCAAACGGTCTGCGTGCCGGCGGGGTGTTACCGCATCGAATTGTCCGATGCCGGCGGCGATGGCCTGAATGGCCCCAACACGTGGTACGAATTGCGCTCGGCCGGTGGGGACATCTTGACCTCAGGCCAAGGGGATTACGGGGCAGGCACTTCAGCTTCGTTCTGTGTGTCCTACGTGGAACCTGAGCGCTGCATGGACGCAAACCTGAACGGGGTCTGCGATGCTGAAGAACGGATGGGCTGCACGGACCCCATGGGCTGCAATTACGATCCGCAAGCCACTTACCTGACGGAATGCGCGCTGCCCGAATTCGGCCGCGATTGCTCCGGTGAGTGCCTCGGGGATGCCGATGAAGATGGCATCTGCGACCAGCTCGAATGGGTGGGATGCCAAGACCCGCGCGCCTGCAATTACGACGACAAAGCCACCGATCCCGGTGCTTGCGACTACGGGGACTGCGAAGGGTCGGCTGAATCGCTCGGCGATCAGGCCGCAGCCCGCGAAATCAAGTTGTTCCCGAACCCGTCTTATGAACAGCCACCGGTTTGGACCGTGGAGGGCTTTGAGCGGGATGGCATGCGGGCGCGGTTGTTCTCGCCAAGCGGGGTGCTGGTCTGGGAAGCGGTGACCGAGCGCGAGGCCGATGGGCGCCACCGCTTGCGGACCAACACCTGGATTGCGAGCGGCGCCTACATCTTGGAACTCTCGGCAGCCGACTACGAATACCCCGTGGCCCCTTCGGTCTTGCACGTCCGGGTGCGCTAAGAAAGTCCCCTGCGCCGTGCCAAAAACACGGCTGAATCCGTAGTTTGCGCCCCATGACTGCTTTGATCACCAACGACGCGGTGGTGCTCGGCTTGCTCTTGGCCGTTTTGGCCTTGGTCTTCCACACGAGCCGCCTTCCACAATTCGCGAAATTCTACCGCATTGTCCCTTCCTTGCTGCTGTGCTATTTCCTGCCGGCGCTGTTGAATTCCGCGGGGATCATCGATGGCGAATCTTCGTCCCTTTATTTCGTAGCGTCCCGGTATTTGCTCCCGGCGAGTTTGGTGCTGTTGTGTTTGAGCATCGACTTGAAGGGCATCTGGAACCTGGGGCCCAAAGCACTGATCATGTTTTTCACCGCCACGGTGGGGATTGTCATCGGTGGCCCCGTGGCCCTGAAACTTGTCAGCTTCATTGAACCCGCTGTGTTGGGTGGCGACGATCCTGAAGCCTTTTGGCGCGGCCTGTCCACTGTGGCGGGTTCTTGGATTGGCGGCGGCGCGAACCAAGCGGCCCTGAAAGAAATCTCGCAAACCACGGACGACCAGTTCAGTGCCATGCTCATCGTGGACGTTTTCGTCGCCAACCTGTGGATGCCGTTCCTCCTCGTCGGAGCCGGAATGAGCGCCGTACTGGACCGCAAGCTGAAGGCGGACGCGAGTGCGGTGACCGCGTTGAAGGAAAAGGTGGAGCAGTTTTCGATGAGCATCGCTCGGAATCCGTCCTTTGCGGACCTCATGGTCATTTGCGGTTTGGCTTTCGGATCCGTGGCCTTGGCTCACGTGGGCGCGGATGGACTGGGGCCGTTGTTCGCGGATTGGTTTGGCCAAATCAAAGCCGCCAACCCTTCCAGCTTCGTGGTCTACCTCTCCAGCTTGGAACAGGGCTTCTTCTGGATCGTCGTGCTGGCCACCGCCATCGGCATCGGCCTGAGCTTCACCCCTGCCCGGTCCTATGAAGGCGCTGGCGCGAGTAAAATCGGGAGCGTCTTCTTGTACGTCTTGGTGGCCACCATCGGAATGAAAATGAACCTGCGCGAGCTGTATCACCAGTGGGACGTTTACTGGTCGGTCATCTTGATCGGCTTGATTTGGATGGCCGTTCACATCATCACGCTGTTGGCGGTGGCCAAATGGATCAAAGCCCCCTTCTTTTTCGTCGCTGTGGGCTCCCAAGCCAATGTGGGCGGGGCCGCATCTGCCCCGATTGTGGCCAGTGCATTCTCCCCGGCCTTGGCCCCCGTAGGCGTCCTCTTAGCTGTCCTCGGATACGCGGTCGGTACGGTCGGCGCGATCGTTTGCATGGAGCTCATGCACGCGATTTCGATGTAGGCCTTTTGCCAATTGCGGTGGCAATCCATTGCGCGTATACAACACCTTGCGGCGGTCGTTTTCATCGCGCTTTCGGCGGATGAGGTCGTAACCAAACAACAGGTTGAACTCCGTGTTCACCCCTTGGATCATCCGAGATCGTTTGGCCCGCAAGGTTTCTGGCGAGGCGATGTCTGCGATGGCAAACAGTTCATCCAGTTCGCCCGCGGTGAACACGGTTTGGTCCGAAAGCACGATGGCCTTCAGGGGCTCCGACCAGTGGGCAATGCTGTCCATCGCATCCTTCGAAACCACGGCGTCATACGCAAATCCGCCCACCACGGCCGAGGATGCGGCCTCTCGGCTCATGCCCCGGCTCCGCCACCACCACGCTGCAAAAGCCGTCCACGTTCCCAGCAACAGCCAAAAGGCCCAATTCGAAAGAACCCCGCCGTCTTGCTCCTCCACCGAACTCGGGAGCACCCAGTCAAACGGTGAGGCAAAGCTGGCGTACCGCACTTTTTCATTGAAATCGAACCGGTTCAACGCATCGCTTGACATGCCGAATTCCAGGACATTCGGCGTGCGCATCCGCAACACCTCAGCCTCCTCGGCCCGCATCAAGTGCGCCGCCCACGCATCGGAAGGAAACGTGGCGAGCTGCTCGGTGCGCTTGTCCAATACGTGCAAGGTTTGGCCTGCACTTGCCCAAACCACGAACTGGTCCAAATCAAACGGTCCTGCGACCGGCTTCCAATCGGCCGCCGACGAGCGCAAGCGCAAGGTCCACGTCCCCGAGGTCAAATTCAATTCATGCACCGCCAGCTCGTCCCCCATCGAAACCCGCTGCAACTTGTGCCCCTCGATGAAGTTCGCATGAGGCAAGGCCAAATCCGGCTGCTCCCCTGTCGTCAGCCGCTCCTGCCATTTCTCGGTTGCAGCATGCCAACTCCACAACGTCCCCGCCAGGGCATCGATCGCTCCATCATTGAACACCACCCACCCCTCGGTTCCCGGGAACACGGCACTGTGCCGCACCTCTCCTGAAGCCGGGAAGCCCTTTGGAAACGCAATGGCTCCGTCCTGAATCACCAATGAATCCTTGCCTTGGTCCCGCCACTTCACCACACGCTGCACCTTCCCTTCCTCATGGACCCGTAGCCAGGAACTCCCCGCAAGCGGCAAGCCCAACCCGAGCAAGGCAGCTACGCTCAACGCCCTCCATGTCCAACTTCCCCTCCTATTTTCGGTCTTGTACTCCATGCCTGCGCAAACTTGGATTCGAAAATAAAAGATAATCCATCGCAGCTGCATGTAGAAATTATGTGACAATGCGATTAACGGAAAAAAAGTCCGTTGCAACATATTTCCACGTATTTCTGCGCTCGATACGGCCTGATTTCAATTGGCCTGCGTTGCCTCAACGAAGCGATTGCAGCAAATGCCCCATGCGATCGCGCTTCGTCTTGAGGTAGGCAGCGTTCTCCGGAACAACGCCCACTTCCAGTGGCACCCGATCCACCACTTCAATGTCCGCATCCAGGAGCGCCTGCACCTTTTCGGGGTTGTTCGAATGCAAACGGACTCGGTGAATGCCCAATTCCTTCAATAGCCAAATTGCCGCATCATACCCGCGGTCGTCCGCGCCGTGTCCCAACTCCAGGTTCGCGTCCAAGGTGTCCAGGCCTGTTGCTTGCAACTCATAGGCTTTGACCTTTTCTACCAAACCGATGCCGCGGCCTTCCTGACGCAGATACACGAGCAGCCCGCCGTGTTCACCGAACCGGTCCAAAGCCGCATTCAATTGCGGGCCGCAGTCGCATTTCACCGAACTGAACACGTCGCCCGTCATGCATTCGCTGTGGATCCGTACGTCCGTGATGTCGCCGGGCTGGGGACTGTGCAACGCCACATGCGGATGTCCTTGGGAGCCGGCCTCCTCGGCTGAGCCGAATGCCATGAATCGGAAATTTCCGTATTCAGTGGGAAGCGTCGTGGAAGCCAGTATTTGCATGGGGCAAAGTTAGGCCTTCTCGCAAGGGTTGAAACGCCACCTCTGCACGATCCATCACGGATTCGCCGCCGGCAGGACCTCCCATGGTGTAGGGGGCCGGTTGCGCGCGCATCGGGCGCCAAACCCCGTTCCCGTCGGCGTCCCACGTATCCACGCGCAACACGCACTCCTGGCAGTCCGGCACCGCGAAGGACCACGTCAGTTCGCCCGTGGTCCGGACGCCTTTCGAAGACGGCGCGGGCGAGTCCCCCAAGGGCTGCAGCGACCAGCCGCTGTGCCGCCATGCCAACAATGGCACCCCCGCACCAGCCTCCCAAACGCTGACCTCAAACGCCACGTGGTCGAAGCCGAAGCGCGGTGACCACACGGTGGACCACGGGGCGCACATTTCCACCGAAGCGTGGAGGTGACCGCCTTCTTGGTGGAGCTCGACGCGCTGGATGTCCATGCTGTGGGCGAAGCCGGGGGAAGTTGGGGGCTGGATTTGGCCTGATAAACCGCGGTCATCTCCGCAGGCATCTTCGACGGAGGCCAAATGCACGCGCGGATGCTCAAGTGTGTCCCACCGCGGAGGCGACAGGGCCACGGCCTCCCCCGTTGCAGAAAGCGCGACGTCCTGCTTCATGTGGCGGCCGCTCAACACGCCCCAGTCGCTCGGGCTCAAGCGGCCATCCACCGCCTGCACCGTGTCGGTAGCAGGCCGCGCAATGCCCGATGCGGGGAGCCAAGAAGTCCACGCCATCCAACTGTGCGGGCCCGCGTCAACCAGGGCGGTGCCCGCCCCGCAGTACAGGGCGGTCACCTCCCCCACCCTGAGCTCCGGCTGGGGCGATCGGGTTGCCATCGCGGAGGAAGTTTCGCTTGCGACGATGCGTTGGGACGTGGGGTTGCAGAGCACAAAAACCGTGTCGGTCCCGTGGGCCACCTGCCACGTGACGAGCGGGGTTCCGGGGATGGTGGATGCCTTGACGAGGTGGCCCCGGCGTGCCGTGGGGTGCGCGTGACGCCACGCCACTGCTCGTTGCACCGCCTTGAACGCGGGGGTGGTCGGGTCGAATCGATCGAACAAGTGGTCGCGTGGGCCGACGTCGCCTTGCTCGGTGCCTTGGTAGATGACGGGAACTCCCGGCAAGGTCAGCATCGAGTACAAGGCCAACAGGGTGGCTTTTTCCCCTGCTGCGGCGCGGAACCGGGCCATGTCGTGGTTGTCAATGAAGTGCACGAGCTGGCGCCCCGGATCGTCGAACAAGCGCGCTTGCAGGTTCAGGCGGAAGGCCAGTTCTTCGGAAGGCATGCCTTCGCTGAATACGCGCACGAACGATTCTTGCAGCGGGAAATTCAGCACGGCGTCCACCGCCCCGGGGAGCGAGGTGGAGAGGTAGGAACGCATTTCGAGTTCACCGCTGGAATCCCCCGGGGCCGAATGGGTCCACACTTCCCCGAAGGTTGGAAAGGACCTGCCGCGAAGCCGTTCCGCAAAGGCGCGAACGCCCTCATCACCGGATTCCCCTTCGAGGAACGCCGGCCAAAATCCCGGTTCGACGTACTTGTGGGTATCGAACCGGAAGCCGTCTGCACCGCCCGCTTCGACCCACCACTTGTATATGGAACGCAGCCGATGGCGGACCGCGCGGTCTTCTGTTTTCAGGTCATCCAGACCAGCGAGCTCATAGGTCACGCGCTGCGTGGAATCGCTGTAATCGGAAATGGCCGGAGTCGTGTGGTAAACGCCGGAGTCGGGGTGCAACCACGGGGCGGCGGGGCGGGCTCTGACGTGGGTTTGGCCTTGCTCCCGCTTGACCCAATCCCCCGTGTGGTTCACGACGACGTCCTGGATGAGCAGCATGTTCCGCGCGTGCAGGTCATCCGCGAGCGCCCGCCAATCCGCGAACGTGCCGAAGTGCGGATCCACTTGCTCGAAGTCCGAAGCCCAATAGCCGTGGTAGCCCGTGTAGGTGTGCTCGGGATTCCACCATTGGTTCAAGACCGGAGGCGTCAACCAAAGCCCTGTGGCGCCCAACTGCTGGATGCCGTCCAGCACCGAACGAACCCCAGCCAAGTCGCCGCCCTGAAAATGCGATTCCCGTTCGGGGTCGAATTCGCCGAGGCCTTGGTCGTCGTTCGACGCATCCCCGTTCGCCAACCGGTCAATCATCGCGAAATAAAGGACCTCGTCACGCCAGTCCCGCTCCGGCGTGTTGGAATCGGTCGCACGTTGGCATCCAACAGCCAGCAACAGGCATGCTGTTCCCATGGTCCACTTCCATCTCTGCATGGTGCGAAAATAAAAGGGCGCCCCGAAAGGCGCCCTTTTCCCGTTCAAATCAATCCAACCCTCAGCATTCCACTCCGAAGGCAGCCAAGAAGGCCAGCAAGTCCGGCGTTCCGATGGCCCCGTTGCCATCCAGGTCAGCCGGGCACGGGTTCACCGCGTCGAAGGTGCACGTGCCATTCTCCACGTTCGCTGCCGCGTTGAAATTGCTCGCAGCAGAATACGTGCAGCCTTCCACCAACGTTGTGGCGCAAGAACCGTCGTCCGCCCCGGCGAAGGGGTGGTATTCCAAGCTGTAGGGATCGGTGCATCCCGTGCAAGCTTCACAGCTGTAGAAGCAGTAGGGCTCCGTGGTCATGTCGCTGCCTGCCACCACGAGCACCCGGTTGCCCCCGTTGCCGCAATCGCCAACTGACTCATCACCGCCCCACTCGTTGCCGTTCACGAATTTGTACTCGTAAGTCCCTTCGGCCAGAACCAATTGCACCTCGTAGACGTCATATCCGAGCAACGTCAACTGCGTCGCGCCCGGATCCCAGCCTTGGAAGCTGCCTGCTACGTGCACACCCGCGGCAGAAACGGACTCGTTCGCCATGTTCACGCGCAACGTGATCAGGTATTGGCATGAACCGTCGTTCGCGTCCGCCTCAGCGTTGTAATTCTGTGCCCCCATGTCGTCGCAACCGGGGTTGTAATAGCACGACCCATCGTCTTCCGTAGCAGCTGAATTGAAATTCACTGCTCCTTCATCCGTGCAGCCGAGGACTGCATCCGAGCATCCCACGCAGCTGTTGAAGCATACCACTTCCAGCACCTCCGCTTCGCCAGAACGCACGTGGGTGCGGTTGAATCCGCCCACCCCATTGTCCACTCCGCAACCCGAGGCCAAGAAATCAGCGGTTTCTCCGCCTTCCTCCACTTGCACGCCGCCTGCGAACGGATCGCCGATGGAATACTTGAACTGGATTTCATCTGCTCCTTCTACAAACACCGTCGCCGTCCAAATGCCGTCGGCGTCGTCATCGGCCATGGCCACAGCGCCGGCTTGCCAAGCAGGGTTCGTGAAGGATCCCATGAGGTACACGCCGTTGGCGGCTGCGGTGTCGATTTGGCTTGCATCCACTTGGAACGTGATGTCCGCTCCCGGTGTGGGCAACGCGCATTCCGCCGTGCACTGACCAAAGCAATATGCCGCGGTCATGGCCTCATCCCCTACCGTCACTTCGCGGTTGTTTGAAACCGCACATTCTGAAGGGATGGACTCGTCGGAACCCCAAGCATTTCCGTTCACGAACTTGAACTGGTAAGCCGCGGGCTCGATGTCCAAGGTGACGGAATAAACGCCGTCCCCGTCCTCGTCGAGCAATTCGGTGGCTGCGGGATCCCATCCTTGGAAGGCACCTGCCACATGGACTCCGAATTCACTGACCTCCTGCAACGACATGTCCACCTCGAACGTAACGGGTGTCGTGGCCACCTCTGTACCACACGCCACACAGGCGCCGAAGCACACCGGGTCGAGCACCGTGTCCACGTCTGGAGCGGCTTCAATAAACCGGTTGAAGTTGTCGGAAGCGTTGCCGCATGCTGGCGGAACGGTTTCCTCGAGCCCCCACGTGGGGCCGTTCATGTATTTCCACTGCACGAGTGAACCGACTTCCACTTCCGCAGTTACCGAGTAAACGCCATCGCCGTCGGGGTCCGACATCTGGGTGCCGCCGGCTTGCCAGCCTTGGAACGTTCCGGCCACGAAAACCCCGGCGGGGTTGGCAGCGGTCTCGTTCATGTCTACTTGGAACGTGATGTTCACGGTGGCTTGGGACCACGCAGTGGCGGTGAGCAACAAGCCTGAAGCGAAGGAAAGGAAGTGCTTCATGGTTTTGGTTTTGGTTTGATTCAATCCGACCATTCTGCGCCTAACATCGACGAACAGAACAATTGGCTAAACGTAAATATACGGCAAAGATGGTGTACTTCTTACACCTTCGCTCCCGTCTTTTTCATTTCACCGCGCCCAATCCGTCCTTTACGCGTGCGGTGAGCACCGCTGCAACAAGCAACGAAGCGCCTGCGAGCAGCATCGGAGCGATGTCTCCTGTACCGAACAACCGCTGCAGCAGGTTGATGCCACCGAGGGCGGCCACGATTTGGGGAATCACGATGAACATGTTGAACAGGCCCATGTACGTGCCCATCTTCTCTTCAGGAATGCCGCCGGACAGCATGGCGTAAGGCATGGACAGGATGCTGCCCCAGGCCAAACCAATCAACGCAAACGAGGCGTTCAGTGCTCCAGCAGATTCAGGTCCCCAAGCGAACATGGTCAAGAATCCCGCTCCCCCGAGCGCAAGCGACACGCCATGCACGGCCTTGCGGTTGATCGGCATGCGCGCTGTGACGAACGTGAGCAACAAGGCGAACACCATCGAACTCAAGCCATAGGTACCCATGGCCGCACTGACCGCATCGGCTGCGTCGTTGTACTGCCCGTTGAGGACATCGAAGGCCGGGTTGTCCTTGCTCGGCATAGGGGAATGGAACACATGCGCCGTCAGGGCTGGAGTGGCCTTCGCCCACATGGTGAAAAAGGCGAACCAGCTGAAGAATTGCACAGCGCCCAGGCTGAGCATGATGCGCGGCATG
Source organism: Flavobacteriales bacterium (assembly GCA_023264155.1). GTDB lineage: Bacteria > Bacteroidota > Bacteroidia > Flavobacteriales_D > Sanyastnellaceae > JALQTD01. The sequence continues at coordinate 14,444 of JALQTD010000010.1, forward strand.
GACCGCACATCGGCCAACAACGTTTCCAATCCCCTTCCCCGCGAAGTGCGCTTCATCTCCTCGAATGCGGCCAAATCTGCGGGCGGCTCTTCGCTCGTGGTGAACACCGTGTAGAGGATGGACAGGAGGAAAACGCCCGCGCCTACGGCGAAGGCGGCGTAAACGGAAGGCGGGATTTGGCCTGCAGGCGCCTCGTTCGAGAAGGCCAAAAACGCAGGCGCATCCGGCCAATTCGCCTTCACCCACGCCCCGAGACGGGTCATCGCCAGCGGCAGATTCGAGGCCACCCACGTGCCCACGCCGATGATGAGCGTCTGCATCACGAACCCATACGACCGCTGCTCCTCATTCAACTTGTCTGCCACCAACGCCCGGAACGGTTCCATGCTGATGTTAATCGAGGCGTCCAGGATCCACAGGAATCCCGCTGCCATCCACAAAGCCGAGCTGTACGGAACGAAAAACAACGCCAACGAACTGAGGATGGCCCCCAACAGGAAATACGGCCGGCGGCGTCCCCACCTCGGATGCCACGTCCGGTCGCTCAAGTAACCGATGATGGGCTGCACAATCAACCCCGTCAGCGGCGCAGCAATCCACAACATGGGTACATCGTCGGGTTCGGCCCCCAAGGTTTGAAAAATTCGGCTCATGTTCCCCCCTTGCAGGGCGAAACCAAATTGGATTCCCAAGAACCCAAAACTCATGTTCCAGACCTCCCAGAAGGAAAGCCGGCGCTTCGGCGTAAAGGTGTGCGACATGCGCCGAATTTAGCACAAAGTGTACAATTCACACCAATCCATTCATCCGGACAAGAAAAAGGGGGAAGCACCGCTCCCCCCTTTCCCTAACGTTGTCCTGATGCCTTACTCCGGGCAGGCCGTTCCATACGTGGCCAAGAACTCGATCAAATCAGCCGAACCGATCGAACCGTTGCCGTCCACATCGAAGGGGCAGCTCGCCACACAGTCGAACGTGCACGTGCCATCGTCTTGCGTCGCTGAAGCGTTGTAATTCAGTGCATCCATGTAGGTGCAGCCGACAACGGTGTCCTCGCACGAACCGTCGTCGGAAGAGGCCAGCGGGTTGTAGTTCGCAGCGCCCTCATCGGTACATCCCTCCCACACGCAAGAACCGTCATCGTACGTCGTCGCGGCGTCGTAGTTCGTCGCATTCGCGTAGCCGCATCCTCCGACGATGCACGATCCATCGTCCACATTCGCGGTTGCATCGTAGTTGTCCGCATTCGGGTTGGTGCAGCCCAAATACGCACAAGACCCGTCATCGTCCGTTGCGGAAGCATCGAAATTCGATGCGCTCGGATCCGTGCAGCCCGGGACCTCCAATTCATCGCAGACCCCATCGCCATCCGCGTCGTTGACGCAATTTCCATCGCAATCGTAGTACAGCTCGGGGAACACACACGAACCGTCGTTGGTGTTGGCGCTGGCGTCGTAATTGCACGCCCCTGCATCGGTGCACCCTGGGAACTCGCACGAGCCGTCCTCATCGGTCGCCTCGGGATTGTAGTTCGCCGCACCGGCATCCGTGCATCCCGCGATTTCTTGCTCGTCACACACCCCGTCCCCGTCGGTGTCGTTCAAGCATTCCCCGAAACAATCGCGGAATGGTTCGGGGTAGACGCACGAGCCATCATTGGCCTCCGCCTCGAAGTCATAGTTGCAAGCGGTTTCGTCCGTGCAGCCTTGGATGACGATGGGGAACTCCAGCGTCTGCTCGATCTCCTGCGGATTTTCGCCATTCTCTGCCCGGTATTGGAGGTTGACTGAAAGGTTCACGACCCCGTCCGTCGTCAACTGTGCAATGAGCACACGCCCCTGTTCGTCGGGATAGGCCAAAGGTTCCAAGCCCGGCAACACAAACCAGCTGCCGCCCAATGCATTGTCGATGGCGAATTCCCCGCCCGCTTCAAACGTAGCCGCTGCGGCGTCCACGCCGACCGTGGTCAAATTCACTGCATTGTCCTCTCCCCCTACGGTAAACCATGAATCGTAGGCCAAATCAGGGTCCACCATCAGCGCTGTCGGAGAAACGGCATTTGCAAATGCGCCACCCAACTCGTTCTGGTAGAACGACGTGGTCGTGGTGATGCTCATCGGATCGCCCTCTTGCGCGAACACCGCCGTGAGTTGGTCGTCTGGGTTGTCGAAATTCGCATAGACCCGGTACGTGCGCAGGCCTGCAGTCGGCATGTCCTCCGCCACCAACTCATACGTCAAGCCGGTATAGCTCGGCTCGGGGTATTCGCAAGAACCGTCATCGAACGTCGCTTCCGCATCGTAGTTGTCGGCCAGCGGATCGGTGCAACCGAGGCCCGTGTTCGTTTCCGGGAAGGTCAGTTCCATGCCCGTTCCTTGGTAGGTCACCAAATCAAAGTCCCGGATTTGGATGTTCCAGTTGACTGACACCACGCCGTCTGACGTGATTTGGCCTAGAAGTACCCGGCCATCCACCGGCACGGACTGCGTCGAAATCCCCGGGACCAAGTACACCGAACCACCGGTAAAGGTGTTCACGTTGAGTTCATCCGTGGCGTTGAAATCCAACATGAAATCCTCCATGCCCAATGAAGTTGAATTGTCGGTTTCCCCAGGCGCAGCGCCCAATGCCAACCAAGTATCAAACTCCAACGTCGGGAAGAACCCGAAGAAAGCGGGGTTCAAATCCGCAGCATAATCACCGCCCATCTCGTCTTGGTAGATGTCACCCGTGGACGAGATGGTCCACGGAGCTGTGTCGTAGCCAAAGGCCGCCACCACTTCCAAATCCGACGCGGAGAAGTCCGCAAAAATGCGGTAGGTGGTGTATCCGGTCACCCCATCTTCTGCATAGACCTCGTACGAGAGCCCCTCAATCAATCCTCCTGCCCAGTTGCACGAGCCGTTGTCCGTGGTTGCCTCCGGGTTGTAGTTGTCCGCTGTTTCAGCCGTGCATCCAAATACTTCCAAGTCATCACACACCCCGTTGTTGTTCACATCGGACAAGCATTCCCCCGCACAATCCTCTCCCGGTGCAGCGAAGGTGCAAGAACCGTCGTCGTCCGTGGCTTCAGCGTCGTAATTGCATGCCGTTTCGTCGGTGCACCCTTCAATGAAGAGCGTACCTGCGCATTCGCAATCCATGCTGTACACATCGTTGATGGTGTTCGGGTTGCCGTCATCGCATGGGTTGGTCGGGTAGTAACACACTTCAAGTTGGTTCGCATTCGGAACGTAGTTGCATCCCTCAGGATCGTCGCAACCACTGACCGCAACTTCTCCAGCGCACGTGCAATCCTCCCCGAACACATCATTCACCGTACCGGGATCCCCGTCATCGCAGGCCGCTCCGATTCCAAGGCAGATGCCTTCGGTGTTGGCTTCAGGGTTGTAGTTACACGCGAGCGGGTCCATGCATCCCTGGACAATCAACACGCCCGTGCAGTCGCATGCGTCATCGACAACGTCCCCGGTCGTGTTCGCGTTGCCGTCATCGCACGCATCTCCGATGGAGAAGCACGAACCGTCGTCCACTTCAGCGGTGCTGCTGTAGTTGCAGGCTCCAGCGTCCATGCAGCCTGCTTCGAGCACCGGCCACATCATGTCCAGTCCTTCCTCGTTGAAGGTGGTGTTTGCCGCATCGCGGTATTGGATGTTCCAAATCAAGGACATCACTCCCGTCGTGGTCAGTTGGGCAATCAACACCTTGCCATCGTCGCCGGCCAAGGCGTCTGCTGATGATCCGGGAACGATGTACCACGACGCTCCGTTTTGGTTGTTCACTGTGAACCCATTGCCCGAATTGAATCCGTCCATAAATGGCTCAAACCCGAGCGAAGAAACGCCACCGGTGCCGTTCGAGTTGGCGGAGCCGATGGTGAACCACGAGTCATAGGCCATGCTCGGAATCGCCGCAAAGAACAGCTCATTGATGCCCTGCCCCAAAAACACCCCTAAAGGATCCTGGTAGAACGTCGTGGTGGTCGCCACCTTCAGGGGCGCATTCAAAGAGACACTTTGTTCACCGTAAACCGCTACCAATTCGTCCGTAGGGGAGTCAAAATTCGCATAAAAACGGTACGTGGTGCCGAACTCAGACGTTGCCGTCGTTTCCACCGTAATGCCGGTAAACGAAGCGCTAGCGTTCAGCGAAAGCAGGCAGGCTGCCATTGCAAGCAGAGAAAATCTCATGGTGAGGGTTTGGGTTGGTTGAGTCAATACAAAAGACGGACGAAACCGGATTCGGTTGCCGCAACATGCGCTCAAGTTAACGGGAAAGTTCCCCTTTCACAAGCCCCACCCCATCGGCTTCTCAACGCCGCGATGTGCACGCCGCGATCAACGCCGTAGTCGATGCGTCGTGGGTGGAGGCCGGCTCGCCTTCCAATTCCCTCAGCACAGATGAAGCCAGCTCTTTGCCCAACTCTACCCCCCACTGATCAAAGCTCAAAATGTTCCACATGACGCCTTGAACGAAAATGCGGTGCTCATGCAATGCAATCAGTTGCCCCAGTGCATGGGGGTCCAACCGATCGAACAAAAAGAATGACGTCGGGCGGTTGCCCTCAAACACCCGATGAGGGGCGATGCGCGCAATGTCCTCCTCCGGTTTGCCTGCAGCACGCATGCCCGCCTCGACGGCGTCCCGTGACTTGCCCCGCATGAAGGCCTCAGCTTGTGCGATGGCGTTGGCAAGCAGTTTCCGGTGATGGTCCTCACTTCCCGAAAGCGGTTCCTTGAACGCCACAATGTCCGCAGGGTGCACCGACGTGCCCTGGTGCAACAGCTGGTAAAATGCGTGCTGTCCATTCGTCCCCGCCTCGCCCCAGACCACCGGCCCGGTAGCATGTTGTACCGGACGACCGTCGCGACCGATGTACTTGCCATTGGATTCCATGTCCGCTTGCTGCATGTAGGCCGCGAAACGGGCCAAATCCTGGGCATAGCACAAAATCGCGTGGCTCGAGAACCCCCACAGATTGACGTTCCAACACCCGATGAGTCCGGCCAGGACGGGTGCGTTTTGGGCGAGCGGCGCCTCTTGAAAATGGCGATCCATCTCCCGCGCCCCGCGCAGCAAATCCGCAAACGCCTCGCGCCCCACCGCCACGGCAATCGACAACCCGACCGGCCCCCACAACGAATAACGCCCCCCGACCCAATCGCCGAAACCAAACACGCGTTCCGGCAGGATGCCGAAGGCCTGGGCCAACGGCACGTTCGACGAAACCGCAGCAAAATGCGCCTCAACGGCTTCTTCGCCCAATGCCTTCACCACCCACGCGCGGGCGGCTTGGGCATTCGTCATGGTTTCCTGTGTGGTGAAGGTTTTGCTCACCACAATGAACACCGTCTTCTTGGGATCCAAATCAGCCAAAACCGATTCCAAGTGGGCCCCATCGACGTTGCTCACGAAGTGCACCCGCGGACCGGATGCATACCGGCGCAGCGCCCGCACCACCATGTCCGGCCCCAGGTCGGACCCTCCAATCCCGATGTTGACCACGTCGGTGATGGCAGCATCCGAGCGCAAGGACTCGGCAAATTCTAGCATGCGCTCCCGCACGGCAAGCACCTCCGGCATGACGTTTTCCCCACCGACTTGAAAGTGGTCGCCGGCATCTCCGCGCAAGGCCATGTGCAGCACCGCACGTCCTTCGGTGGCGTTGATTTCCTCCCCGGCGAATTGGGCGTTGCGGGCCGCGGGAATCCCCGCCTCCTCCGCCCATTCTACCAAGGCCTGCATGACGTCGGCATCGAGGCGCTGCTTGGAATAATCGAACAGCATGCCCGGCAACTCCAGGCTCAATTCCTCAAACCGACCGCGGTTCTCCTCGAAGGCTTGGGCAACCGTGCGCTGCTCCCACGCAGCGCGCAACTCCTGCAACTTGGCGAATGCAGGAAGTCCCGTAGGGTCCTGGGATGCAAGCATGGAAATCAGTTCTGGTTCCGACCGATGCAATTCAAATCCGCGAACGCCTGCTCCAAGCGCTCCACGAACGACACCTCCGCAGACCGCAACCAGACGCGTGGATCGTAGTACTTTTTGTTCGGTTTTTCGGCTCCATCCGGGTTGCCGATTTGGCTTTCCAAATACGCTGCGTTCTCCTGGAAGTAATCGCGCACCCCCGTGGCAAACGCCCACTGCATGTCGGTATCGATGTTCATCTTGATGGCCCCGTAGGAAATGGCCTCGCGGATTTCCTCCACGCTCGATCCGCTGCCGCCGTGGAACACAAAATCCACCGGCTTCGGATCCGTGCCGAACTTGTCCTCGATGTGGCGCTGGCTCGCGTCGAGGATCTTCGGGGTGAGCACGACGTTGCCCGGCTTGTAGACACCGTGCACGTTACCAAATGCCGCGGCCACCGTGAACCGATCGCTCACGCGCTTCAACCGCTCGTATGCATAAGCCACTTCCTCAGGCTGGGTGTACAACTTGCTGGAATCGACGTCCGTGTTGTCCACCCCATCCTCTTCTCCTCCCGTCACGCCGAGCTCGATTTCGAGGAACATGCCCATCTTTTCCATGCGCTCCATGTACTTGACGCACGTGTCGAGGTTCTCCTCGATGGGCTCCTCGCTGAGGTCAATCATGTGCGAGCTGAACAGCGGCTGCCCTGTCCGTTCGAAATGCGCTTCGCCGGCATCGAGCAACCCGTCAATCCAAGGCAGCAGCTTGCGCGCGCAGTGATCGGTGTGCAGGATAACGGGGACCCCGTAAGCCTGTGCCAGGGTATGCACGTGGAGGGCTGCACTCACGCTGCCGAGGACCGCACCGTGCTGACCTTCAGCCTTCAAGCCCTTTCCTGCGTAGAAGGCGGCCCCGCCATTCGAAAGTTGAACGATGACGGGAGACCCGACTTTCGCCGCGGTTTCCATGACCGCATTGACCGAATCCGTACCGATGATGTTGACAGCCGGCAAGGCATATTGATGGGTCTGGGCGTCCTGAAAAACGTGTCGAACTTCGTCGCCCCAAAGGACGCCTGCGCGGAATTTGTTGCTCATTTGGATGTGGATTTGGGCGCAAATTTACCCCGAAATCCAACGCGAAAACCTCCCGCCTCAATTATCGCCGGGCGTTCAACATGGGGTGCATCACGGCAAAATACAACGGCGGCAGCCAGCTCAACAGCATCATGCCCGGGTAACCGGTCGGCAACTGCGGCGCCTCGTCCAAATGATCGAGCTGGGCGTAGGGCTTCTCAGGCCGCGCATGGTGATCCGAATGCCGGCTGAGCTCGAACAGCACCAGCCTCCCGAGGGGGTGATTCGAATTCCAGCTGTGGACAGGTTGCACCCGTTCGTACCTGTGCGCGGTCACTTTGTCGCGGGAGAGCCCGTAGTGTTCGATGTAGTTCACGGTCTCCAACAACAGCCCCCCTATCGCCCCTGCCACCCACCACGCCAAGGCCACTTCGAAGCCGAATGAAGCAAATACCACCCCCCAGGCCACGGCTTGCACCACCTGCCACCGGAGCACTTCGTTGTGCCATCCCCAGGGCGAAAGCCCTGCCCGCCGGCATCGTTTGGCCTCCAACTGCAAGCCATGCCACCAGCCTCCCCACCATGATTTCAACCAAAACCACCACACCCACTCGCCGCGCTGCGCCGTTGCCGGATCCTCCATGGTGGCCACGTTCCGGTGGTGGCCGCGGTTGTGTTCCACGTAGAAATGGGTGTAAAACGAGGTCAACAGCAAGGCGTAAGCGCCCCGGGCCGCCCCCCGCCCCGGTCGGTGGCCCAATTCATGGGCTACGTTGATGCCAAGCACCCCGCACAGCAAACCCATCGCGCTCACCCAACCCCACCACGTCACGCTCCCCAGCTCAACCGCTGACACCGTCCACAGAAACCACCCCAACATGCCCCATTGGATGGGAATCATGGCCCAAAGCCAAGCATCGAAGCGCGGATCGTGCTGCACGGCGGCCCGCTCTTGGGTAGACAAATTGCGTCCATTTGGCACCAAAACCACCTCCATCAGCGGCAAAAAACCAAAGGCATAACCAATTGCAAAGAAGGACCAAGCGCCTTCCAATTGGAACGAAACGGCGGTCGCAAGCGGAATGGTCAGGGAAAACGCATACCGCGCCCAGCGCCAATTAAGGAGTCGTTGCTGCGTCATTGCGTTGGAAATTACGGAGCAAATCCTCTCCGCGCAAATCCAACTGAGCCAACGAGATACGCGCCCACTCCGCTTCTTCAGAACCCGGGTGCACATCCACGACTTGTTGATACGTCAGCCGGGCCTGCTCCCGGTCCCCCAATTCCGTTTCTGCGATGAACCCGACCAAAAACGCGCAACGCGCCCGATGCGGGTATTGCGGGAAGTGATCGTGCACATCCCGCAACTGCGTCATCGCCTCTTCGAACGCCCCCAGCGAACGGAGCAAATCGGCTCGGCGAAACAGCATCTCCGGCGTCTCCAGCTCCCCATTGCACGCGTTAGCAAAATCGGCATACGCGCGCAACAGCGCCTTGCGCACATCGCCTTCGACGTTTTCCCCCTCAAACAACTGTCCTTCCATGGCGGAAATGGCCTGCAACCGCTCCCCGCACGTCACCTCCGTTTCCGAAACGGCTCCCGTGCCGCAGCCGAGCGCACACAACGCGATGAACACCAGCCGCTTCATCGCCCGCGCACGCCAGGAAAACGCATCCGGTAATCCACCGAGACCTTGCCGTTGGTGATGTCCCGCAGTTTCCCATGGAGCAAGCGGCGGCGCATCGGGCTGATGTGATCCGTGATCAAAACGCCCTCAATGTGGTCGTATTCGTGTTGCACGACCCGGGCCGGAATGCCTTCGAGTCGCTCTTCGACAAGTTCCCATTGTTCGTTGTAGTACTCGACACCGATGGCCACAGGACGCTGCACATTCTCCCGGATGCCGGGGATGCTCAGGCACCCTTCCTCCATGCCGTCTTCTTCCTCGCTTTCCTCAAAAATCACCGGGTTGATCATGACCCGCTTGAAATCCTTGCAAGCCAAATCCCCGTTCTCCCCTTCCGCGAACGGACTCGCATCCACAATGAACAGCCGGATGGATTCCCCGACCTGGGGAGCAGCCAAACCGACGCCTTCCGAAGCGTACATGGTTTCCCACATGTTGGCAATCAACACCTCCAACCCATTTTGGCCTTGCTCAATGTCTTCGGCTTCCGCCTTCAAAACAGGATCGCCGTACGCAACTACCGGTAAAATCATGCGGCAAATTTACCACCCAAACCCTTCGCGTCCGACAGCCATCCCTGCGGTTTAACCTACCTTCGCAGCATGAGCCTGCTCGACCCCATTCAAGACGCCATCGACGCCATCCGCAACGGCGAAATCATCATTGTCGTGGACGACGAAGACCGCGAAAACGAAGGCGATTTCCTGACCGCTGCGCGCAACGTCACCCCCGAAGTCATCAACTTCATGGCCACCCACGGTCGCGGACTGATTTGCGCCCCGCTCATCGAGGACCGCTGCGACGAACTCGGACTCGAACTCATGGTGTCGCACAACAACGCAGCTTACGAAACCCCGTTCACGGTTTCTGTCGACCTGATTGGCCACGGTTGCACCACCGGCATTTCTGCGAGCGATCGATCAAAAACCGTCGAGGCATTGATTGACCCGGAAACCCGCCCCGAAGAGTTGGGGAAGCCGGGGCACATCTTCCCCTTGCGCGCAAAACGCGGCGGGGTCTTGCGGCGCGCCGGTCACACGGAGGCCGCCATCGACTTCGCACGGCTCGCCGGATTTGAGCCCGCCGGGTTAATTGTGGAAATCATGAACGAGGACGGAACGATGGCCCGGCTTCCCGCATGCCGGGAACTCGCGGATCGGTTTGGACTGAAGCTCGTGAGCATCGCCGATTTAATCGCTTACCGGCTCGAGCACGATACGCTGATCAAGCGGGAACACACGGAGATGCTGGAGACCGATTACGGCACGTTTAACGTTTGTGCTTTTCGCCAAACCACGAATGACGTCGTGCATTTGGCCGTCAGCATGGGCACTTGGACTGAGGACGAACCCGTCCCCGTGCGGGTGCACCACACCGATGTGATTGCCGACCTCTTCTTGACGCGCACGGGGGGCCGAGGAAGGGAGTTGCGCGCCTCACTCCAGTTCATCTCCGAACAAGGCAAAGGTGTCGTTGTGGTCATCAACAAACTCCCGAGCGACAGCGGCGACCTGTTGGCCAGCTTGCGCGCTTTCGGCTCGGAACGAACACCGTCCTCTCCGATGGATTCGAAGGATTACGGAATCGGCGCCCAAATCCTGCGGGCCACTGGCGTCACCAAAATGCAGCTGCTCTCCGACCGGCCCCGCAAGCGCGGCATCATCGGTTACGGCCTTGAGATTGTGGACACACTTCCCTTGACCCCGCTGATGGAAAAAATCGAAACCGCCTGAAGCATTTCACCCGTGTTGGGACACAAAAAAACCGCCCTGAAATGAGGGCGGTTTTTTTGTCTCTTCAAAGTGTGTTCCGCGGAACTTACTTCTTCTTGAACTTGTCGTACTTCTGGCGGAATTTGTCAATCCGTCCAGCCGTATCCACAAACTGCGCCTTTCCGGTGTAGAATGGGTGCGACTTGTGGCTCACCTCCACTTTGATGAGGGGGTATTCGTTGCCGTCCTCCCACACGATGGTTTCTTTCGTGTTGGCTGCGGACTTGCTCATAAACGCGTAATCGTTGGACATGTCCTTGAAAACGACCATGCGGTAATTATCGGGGTGGATGCCTTGCTTCATAGTGGTAGCACTGAATTGGTCGGCAAAGATAATGCATTTCCGTCCACATCCAACACTTTCGTTGCGCAGGCGCGCCAAGCTGCTCCGCAAACAACCCACAACGCGTTGTGTAAAACATTAACAAGGATATCCAAAAGGCAAGCTAACAACCACTGTAACTTGCGCTCGGTTTTAAGTGAGTTTAGCACAAGCTAAGCATCAAGTGATAATTTGGTTAAGTTGGTCCTGTCCCAGAACGCTGGGACAGGGCCCTTTTTTTTGCCCCTGTTTTTCGTTTTCCGAAAACTGCAGAACGTTCACAATTCGATGTTTGCAAGTGAACGCCCCTCCTCCCCCCTTACCCCTTTCCTACAAGTAGCTTGCGATGCAGCAATTTTTCATCCATGCACTTGGTCCAAACGTTTTTGTTTTTCCTGCTCCAACCGTGGTTCGCCTTCATCGGGATCGGCAATCACATCGATGCGGAGAGCCACCTGCCGAGCCAATTGGCCGCAGGAGAATCCGCCACCGGAACTTGGACCATTCACAAAGGCGACGCGCGGGGATTTGCTCGGCTGCACATGCGGGTACCTGAGCACCTGCACTTGACGCCACTCGAAACCGCCGGTGCCTCATTCGAGCAGCGCGACGGGGTCGTGAAATTGATTTGGTTGGATGCGCCGGAAACGGAGGTGTTCCAAGTGAAGCTCGGCATGGAAGCGCAAATGCATTTCTCCGGAGGAAGTTTCGAACCGCTTTGGTCATTCATCTCCGACGGTCGGCGCCAGGACGTGGCGTTGCCCTCGGCCTACATCGCGTCAGCAGCTGCCGGACTGGCCGGAAGCCCCTTGATGCCCGCTCCATCCGAGTGGGTCGTGGAAGGCGCGGACGCCGCATCCCTTCCGGATGAGCTTCCACCCTTTGACCCGGATCGGTTCGAAGTGCAGCGCCGCATTCAAATCGAAGGGCCCGATGTGGCCCTCGTGACGTTGGAGGTCAGCGGACACCCGAAGCACCGTTTCCTGCGGTTGGTGGATCGGTTGCCCGAAGGATGCCTCACCGAGCGGGACGTGCTGCAGGGGGCTTCGTTGCGGTTCGAGGACCAGGAGTTGGCCTTCCAATGGCAAAATGCGCCACGGGCCAACTCGTTCCGGGTGAGTTACCGGATTTCAGGCGACCTGAGCGCTTGTTTGCCCCAAATCCAGGGCATGGCAGAATTCGCGGTAGGCGAAACCATGCACACCCCCGCCCTCCCCGCCTTTTCATGGGAGCAAGTGGAGGACCCCGAAGGATGGCTTGAGGACTTGACCGTGGCAGAGGAAGTTCCGGCCAAAACCGAGGAGCCTGTGGCCGTAGAAGTTCCCGCTCCTGACGACGGCATCTCATTCCGCGTTCAGGTTTTGGCCGCGCACACTTACGTAGACGCTCCCTGGTTCAAAAAGCGCTTCGGATTCCGCTCCACCATCGACGCGGAGCCCCACGAAGACTGGATCAAGTACACCACCGGCAGCTTCGCAGCGTACGACGCTGCGCGCAACCACCGCGAAGAACTCACCTCCCAATTCGACTTCCCTGGCCCATTCGTTACGGCCTACGATGAAGGACGCCGCATCACCGTGCAAGAAGCCCTTGTTCGTGCACAACAACACTGGATACCCTGATGGCTGAAAATCACACCGACTGGAAATCAGCCATCAACGGCTTTCGCAACTACCTCGAACTGGAACGGGGGTTGAGTCGCAATTCCGTGCAGGCATACATCCGCGACATCGAGCAGTTCTCCGCCTTTGCCGAACGCCATGAAGCGGTGAAACGGCCAGAGGACATCACGTTGGATACCGTGGAGCAGTTCATGGGGAACTTGTACGACCGGGGATTGGCACGAAACAGCCAGGCACGCATGCTCAGCGGGGTCCGCAGTTTCTGCAAGTACCTCCGGCTGGAAGGGCTGATGGAAGGCGATCCGGTCGAATTGGTCGAATCGCCCCGGGCCCAGCGCAAGCTCCCGGATGTATTGAGTGTGGAAGAGGTGTCGCGGTTGATTGAGAGCGTGGATTTGTCCCGGAGAGAAGGTGTGCGGAACAAGGCCATGCTCGAAACCATGTACAGCTGTGGTTTGCGGGTCACTGAACTGGTCGAACTGAAGCTTTCACAAGTGGACCTGATTGACGGCCAGGTCCGCGTCATCGGGAAGGGCAACAAGGAGCGCATTGTGCCCATCGGCACCACGGCCATCCACGCCATCGACGACTACTTGAGCTACTACCGGTCGGGGCTGCAACCTGCCGCAGGGCATGAAGACACGCTGTTTTTGGGACGGCAAGGCCGTGGCATGAGCCGACAAATGGCCTTTACCATGATCCGGCGTTTGGCCATTCAAGCCGGCATTCGGAAAAACGTGAGCCCGCATACGTTCCGCCACAGCTTCGCCACCCATTTGGTGGAAGCCGGGGCCGATTTGCGAGCCGTCCAAGTGATGCTGGGCCATGCCCAAATCGCCACCACTGAAATTTACACCCACCTCGATCGCCGTTTCCTGCGCGATCAGGTCACGCAGTTCCACCCGCGCAGCGGCTCAGCCGCCCCGCCGAAGGAACGGTCGAAGCGTTAAAAATCCACCCGGTAGAAGAAAATCGGCAAGAACCCCAGCTGGTATTCCTCGCGAATGCTGCTCGCTGGGTCCCCTGATTCATCCGGAGCGTAGGTCAACTTCAAGACGTTTTCTTGGCCGGTGACGTTGACGAAGTCGATGCCCAATTGGTGGGTGGATTCCGGTCGGTTCCACGTCACGTTCGTCTTGACATCCAAGCGGAAGTACGGGTCGAATTGGTTCTCGTTGAATCCTTCGTCCAAGTAAATCAGCTCCCGCGCGGCGTTGCTTGCGGCAATGTCCGGGGTTCCATACCGCCGGCCGCCGGCCATGGTGACCTTCAGGCCGGTGACGAGGCTCCAAGCTGAATTGAAGCGCCAATCCTTGCTCGCGAGGGCGTTCCAGGCGTAGCCCCCGTTGAAATCGGTGTTGCGTTCCACGCCATCGCTGCCCACGAATTTGGACTCGAACAAGCTGCCTGTGAGCAGGACGAACCAGCGGTCGCGGAAGGCGCGAGAGACCGTCAGCTCCACCCCGCGGTTGCGCGCCGTGCCCTCGTTGACGAGCGTATCCGGGAACAACCGGCTGAAGCCCGCCCCGGAGTTGATGAGCGAGAACGCGCTCGGTTCCAAACTCACCGGGATGTTCCACAATTCCTGGGCGTACACTTCGGCCTTCATCGACCACACCTCGCCCAGCGGCCGGCTCCAACCGAGGACCGCGTGCGCACTGCGGGTCATGCCCATCTCCGCGTTGGGCATGCGCAGCGTTCCGTCCGGCAACTCGCCGTTGCTCGCCGCGTAGAGGTAGCTCGCTTGGACTTGGCTGTGAACGCCGAGACCGGCCGTGAACCGGTTGAGGCCGCGGGTGTACTGCGCGCCGAGGCGCGGCTCGAACCACGAGAAGTCCCCCGAAATGCTTTGGTATTGCAGGTGCCAGCCGGCGGAGAGGGTCCAGTCGGGATTTGGCCTGAATTTCCATTGGACAAAGGGCTGCACCAACGCCGAAAACTGGCGGGCATCCCACCGGCGCTCCCATCCCTGCAAGGCCGCGAGCGAATCGACCTCGATGCGGATGCTGTCCGCGAACACGCCCACCCGGGCGTCCACGTTCAGCCCGTAGCGCCAAGTCGTGCGGGCATCGCGCTTGGTCGTCGCATGCAGCGCCGCGCTGAGGCGGTTGTTGTGGAAATGATACCGCATGTAGTCCACCACGCTGTCCAGCCGGTAGGTGCTGTCCGCTTGCAGTTCCCGGTAGACCAAATTGTGTTCGCTGTCCTGCCGATCGCGGCTCGCGGCCAAGGTCGCCTTCAAGTACGTCGATTCGTTGATGGGCCGGGTGTAGGTCACCCCCGCGATGCCCGTTCCCGAGCCAAACAACTGGTCGCGGTCGTTGTCCCCGTAAATGTTGCGCTCCGGACGCACCTGCTCGCTGATCATGATGTCGACTTGGCTCACCCCACCGATGCCCCAGAACGCGAGGGCCCCGCCGTTGGCTTGCGGGAAGAACAGCCGGAACGAACCATCTTGGTAGTAAGGAACGGCCGATGTGCCGATGTCAATGCCCAGTTTGGAGAAAATCACCGCGCTGCTGTAGCGGTAATTGACGAGGAAACTCGAGCGTTTCTCCCGGCTGATGGGCCCTTCCAACATGGCTTCCGCGCCGAGGAACCCGAACTGCGCACTCCGTACCATGCGGTCGGTGCTGCCGTTGCGCATCCGCAAATCGAACACCGCCGCCGTGGAATTTCCGAACTCGGCGGGAAAGGCTGCGGTGAAGAAGTCGCTGTTCGCCAGCACCTTGTTGTTCAGGATGGCCACCGGTCCGCCGCCCGTGCCCGGGATGCTGAAGTGGTTTGGGTTGGGCAAATCGACGCCTTCGACGCGCCAAAGCACCCCGCTCGGGCTGTTTCCGCGCACCACAATGTCGTTCCGGCTGTCATCGGCGCCCTGCACGCCGGCAAAGTTGCTCGCCATCCGGGCGGGGTCACCACGCGAGCCGGCGTAACGATCCGTCTCCTCGACGGTGAACGAACGCGCACTGACGGTCGCCATTTCATTCATCAACCCATCGGTGTCCTCGGTCGCCGTCACTTCGGCGGCCTCGAGCGCCACCAGCGACTCCTGCAAAGGGATTTCCACCTGCACCGGGCGCCCACTGTTCACCTCGACGGCGTCCTGCACAAAGGGCGTGTAGCCGACAAAGCCCACGCGCAAGGACCACCGCCCCACCGGCACGTCCGTGAATTCAAAACGTCCCATCGCGTCGGAGGAAGCAAAGCGCACGTTTTCAGCTGACTGGAACAATTCAACGGTCGCACCGGGCAGGGGGAAGCGCGCATCGATGTCGAGGACGACGCCGGCGACGGACGAGGTTTGGCCTGCAGCAGACAGGGTTCCCATCAGCGCGAGCAACAGCCAAATCGCGTGGCATTTGTGTAACTTGAGCAGCATGTTCATGTGGCCAAAGTACGTGCTAATTGCGTTCCTCTGCCTCAGCGGCGTCGAGGTCGAGCGGGGCGTGCCGTTTGCTGAGCGGGGCAAGGAGGTGCTGCGCATGGACTTGTATGCGGCGGAGGACGTGGATGCGCCGTGGTTGGTGTTTGCGCACGGTGGGGGCTTCAGTGCGGGGCGGCGCGACGTTCCGCAGGTGGTGGCCTTGGCGGAGGGACTAGCCGAACGCGGGGTATCGGTGGCGGCGATTTCGTACCGGTTGCGGCAGGTGGGCGTGGGGTTCGGGTGCGACGTGCCGGTGGACGACAAGCGAGAGGCGATCGCGTGGGCTGCCGAGGACCTCGGTGCGGCGTGCGCGGCGTTGACCCACCGGGGGGCGCGGTGGTTGGCCGTCGGGGGCTCCTCCGCGGGGGCCGAGGCGGCCTTGCATTGGGCGGTGCGCCAGCCGGTCGGTGCGGTCGTCAGTTTCTCCGGGGCGGTGGAGCCCGGAGGGGCCTTGCACCCGCCGTTGTTCGCGTTCCACGGCACGTGTGATGCCGTCGTGCCGTTCGACGAATCGGTCCACCGGGAATGCGACCGCGATGCGCCCGGCGCCTTCATCTTGCAGGGCGGCGGCGCCTTGCAAGGGTGCTGGGAGCAGGCGGGCAGTCCGGCGGTGGTCTGGGCTTTTGAAGGGGCAGGCCACGAAGTGTGCAACAGCGCCATGCTGGACGAGGAAGCGCTCGACGCCGTGGCCGAATTCATCTTAACCGCTGCTTACGGGGGCTGCATGTCATCCGAATTCCGTTCCATTGGAGCCCCGGCCCCGTGTTCACGCGAACCTTACTTCCCATGCGAGTGATTCCATTTTTGGCCCTGCTCATGCCCTGTTTCCTATCGGCCCAAACCCCGGACGACCGGGGCTACATCGTCCAAGTCGGCGATCCCATGCCTCCGTTTGAACTCACCGCCACCGACGGCACCGTGTACACGAACGCTTCCGTCGAAGGGCAGGTCGTGGTCCTGCAATTCACGGCCTCGTGGTGCAGCGTTTGCCGCAAGGAGATGCCGGAACTCGAAACGCAGGTGCACCAGGCCTTCCAAGGCCCGGACTTCCTCCTGTTGGGCGTGGACCTCGATGAGCCGTTGGCAAAAGTTGAAGCCTTCGCCACACAAATGGGCATCTCCTACCCCATCGCTCCGGATCCAGCGGGCAGCGTGTTCTATTCCATCGCCGGGCCCAAATCCGGTGTCACCCGCAACGTGGTCTTGGACCGGACTGGGACCATCCGCTTTTTAACCCGGTTGTACGACCCGGAAGAATTTGAAGCGATGATTGCGGCCATCGAAGGGTTGCTCGCGGAGTGATTCAGCCCTTGACGCAACGGATGGAGCAGCCCTCGGCGAGATCCTTCTCCGAGCTGTACATGTCCTCCCGTTGGCCCGTCAATCCCCGCACATAAAGCGAGCGAGCTGAACGCGGCGTGGAGGACCAATAATAGGAGCTGTCCCCGAGGTTGAAATCCTCCCCGTCCGCCGTCCGGAACCCGCCCGGCAACGCCGCCCAGCCGAACGCGTCCACCCCCACCCATTGCTCCAAATCGGGATCGGTTATGCGCAGCTGCGTACCTTGGGTTCCTCCGCGGAAGCCGAAGCCGCGCGCCACCTCCTCACCGCAGCCGAGTGCCACTTCCAGGCGGATCCAGTCCTCGTGGGTGGGCACCCGCCACCCCACCGGGCACACCCCGCGGGCATCGATGGCCACGTGGCCGTTGTAATACAGCCCATACCGTTCGAGGTGCTCGGGCTTGCGCCGGGGCGTGCCCGCGCGCACGACCGCGGGAGAATTTGCCGGCCAACCGGCATTCCACATCCCCGTGCCATCGACAACGGGGATGGGGTCGCCGTTCGAAAAATGAGTCGCACGCAGGTTTTGGGCAAACCAACATTGCCCCCCCACCGCTGTGACGGCGTAGGTGTGCAGGTCGTAGCGGACGGTACCCTCAACCGGACATTGCGCAACCACCGCGCCGGCCGAAAGCACTCCGCACAGGAAAAGCATGGCTCTCATGGGCACGCA
>JALQTD010000110.1 GCA_023264155.1 Flavobacteriales bacterium
GTTGCAGCCGAAAAGGTGGTAGGCCTCGGTGAAGTAGGGCTGGTTCGCTTGGCACGGGCCGCAGGTGGTGAAGAGGAAGTCGAGGCACACGTACTTGCCGGCGTCGAGGTATTCGAAGAGGTGGTGCTCGACGCCGTGGATGTCCGTGACCGTGAAGTCGACGGCGGTCGTCAGGCTGGTTTGGGCGGTGAGGCTGCCGGCGGCGATGGCGCTCGCGGCGAGGAAGGAGAATGCTTTCATTTTGGACTGAATTTCGCTCAATGTGGGCAAAATCCCGCAGCCGTTGGTGAAGCCTTGCCTTCCGCCTACCTTTGAGGGCCAAATCCATTTTCATGAATCCGAAATCAGCCGGAAAAGGGACCACAGCCGTCCACGCCGGAGTCCAGCCGGACCCCTCCACCGGGGCCATCATGACCCCCATTTTCCAAACCTCGACCTACGTCCAGGAGGCGGTCGGCGTGCACAAGGGCTGGGAATATTCGCGCAGCCACAACCCGACCCGGGCGGCCCTCGAAGCGGCGCTGGCTGAACTCGAAGGCGGCACGGCGGGCCTCGCCTTCGCCTCCGGCCTAGCCGCCATCGACACGGTCATGAAAACGCTCCGCCCCGGCGACCAGGTCATCTGCGGGCAGGACCTCTACGGCGGCACCGCCCGGCTCTTCCGCACGAACACGGCGCCCCTCGGCATCGAGTTCATTTTCGTCGACACCCAAGACGCTGCGAATGTGGAGGCGGCCGTCACGGAGAAGACGAAATTGGTTTGGCTTGAAACCCCGACGAATCCAATGATGCAGATCACGGACATCGCCGCCGTGGCCGCCCTCACCCAGCCCCGCGGCATCCGGCTCGCGGTCGACAACACGTTCGCCTCCCCCATGCTCCAGCGTCCGCTCGAGCACGGCGCGGACATCGTCATGCATTCCGTCACCAAGTACCTCGGCGGACACAGCGACGTGGTCATGGGCGCCCTCGTCACGAAGGATCCGGCCATTGACGCCGAACTCCGCACCATCCAGAACAACTGCGGCGCCATCGCCCAGCCGTTCGACTCCTTCCTCGTCCTGCGCGGCCTGAAAACCCTGCACCTGCGGATCGAGCGCCACTGCGCAAACGGCCGCCGCATCGCCGCTTGGCTCAAGGAGCATCCCGGCGTGGGCAAAGTCTACTGGCCCGGCTTCCCCGAGCACCCCGGCCACGACATCGCCACGCGCCAAATGGACGACTTCGGCGGCATGATTGCTTTCGAAATCGCTTCCAACTCCCTCGAGCAAGCGAAGACGCTCGTGGCCTCCACCGAATTGTTTGCCCTCGCTGAATCCCTCGGCGGCGTGGAGTCGCTCATCGAGCACCCCGCGGCCATGACCCACGGCAGCGTGCCGGCCGAAATCCGGGCGCAGCTGGGCATCAACGACGGCTTCATCCGGTTGAGCGTGGGCGTGGAGGACGTGGAAGACCTCATCGCCGACCTCGAGCAGGCGTTCGCCAAGGCCGGCGTCTAAGGGCGCGGCTGGAACCGCTCGTCCCACGTCAAGGACCAAGACGACACCACCTTCACTTCCTCGAAATGGGGGTGCACCGGATTGATGAGCACGTTGAACTCGTGGGGATTGACAGCACTTGGCACCCGCAAGCAAAGCGCCTGGCCGAGGTTCAACCACCTCAACCCCACCTGCTGGAGTATCGGGGGCGGAGGGACGTTACGCCAACCCGCTGGCAATTGGTGTGCGGGCAAGTCTTCCACGGCATCGGCTGGGATTTCGATGGCCGCCATGTACACATCCCGGGGAATCAAATCCATGTCATACCGAACAAGGCTTTCCAACATGGCGAGCGAACTCGATTCAGAGGTATAAACCACGCACTTTCCTCTGGGATTCCACCTTCCACCTGCCCGTTCGGCTCCCTTTCCAGATAAGTCGTTCACCCATTGCTTGCGGGCGATGCGATACACCCTCATGCGACAACGCCGTGCTCCAAGCGCGTCAATTCGTCGTGCACCCAGCTGATCCCGAAGGTGGACCCCAACAACTCCCCGGGCTCCTTCCCCCCAAAAACCGCATTCGGCCGGCCCAACCAAGTGTTGAACCGGTCAACCTCCCCGAACACTTCCTCCCCGCGCATGAACAATTGCGCCAGGCCCAAGAGCCGATCCGCAACCGACCTGCGCAAAACCTTGTCCCTCGGGTCGCGTTGAATGGTCCGCTCACTGAGGTCAATCCAATGCGCGACTTGCCGTTGTGGCAGGTTCGAACGGCGCACAAAGGCGAGGATGCTGGCATTCGTCAAACCGCTTTCGGTCAAACGAACCATGCCCGTGAGCGAGGGCTCCGCCTCCGGTTGTTCCTGAGGTTCAAGCCATTCGGGCAGGGTTTTCCACAAATCGGGGGTAAGGAAAAAGAACATTGACGCGACATTTGCCATAAATGTAACGACAAATGCCGAATGCATAACAACTGCTGCAACGCAGTTCTCGGCGGTGAGGGGCGGGTTATCTTTGGCGCACATGAAACACGTCAAGGAACATTTTGCGGTGGTGGGCGGCGGTTTGGTCGGGAGCCTGTGGGCCCTGATGGCCGCTCGGCGCGGGCACCAAGTGGACATTTACGAGCGCCGCGACGATCCGCGGAAGGGAAGCGCGCTTGGTGGGCGCAGCATCAATTTGGCCTTGAGCGACCGCGGCTGGCGGGCCCTCGAAAAGGCGGGGATGCTTGACAAGGTGCGGGAGATCGCCATGCCGATCCAAGGCCGGCTCATGCACGCCGTCGACGGGCACACGACCTTCCAGCGGTACGGCCAAGAAGGCCAGCCCGGCGTGCTCGGCGACGGGCAGTGCATCTACTCCGTTTCGCGGGCGGGACTGAACCGGATGCTCATCGAAGCGGCCGAAGGGCATGAAGGCGTGCAGGTGCACTTCGGGCACAAGTGCGCGGACGTGGACTTGCGGCGGCAGGACGCGGTGGGGTTGACGTTTGAGCACGGCGGCGAGCCCGTGAATGTGGAGGCGGACCGGGTGTTCGGAACGGACGGCGCCTTCAGCGCGGTGCGCGACCGGATGATGCGCACGGACCGGTTTGACTACGAGCAGAAGTACCTCGCCCACGGGTACAAGGAGATCGAGATGAAGGCGAATGCGGATGGGAGTTTCAAGATGCGCGAGGACGCCTTGCACATTTGGCCCCGCGGCAACTTCATGCTCATGGCCCTGCCCAACCCCAACGGCACCTTCACGTGCACGCTTTTTGCCCCCTTCGAAGGGCACGACGAGAGCTTTGAAAACTGGGGCGACGATGCGGCGGTCACCGCGCTTTTCCAGCGGCAATTCCCCGACGTGCTGCCCTTGCTGCCCAACCTGCTCGACGACTGGAACGACCACCCGACCTCTTCGCTCGTGATGGTACGGTGCGAGCCGTGGCACCGCGGGGAGCGGGTCTGCTTGATGGGCGATGCGGCCCATGCCATCGTGCCGTTCTATGGCCAAGGCATGAACAGCGGCATGGAGGACTGCACGGTGCTCGATGACCTGCTCGATTCGGAGCCGGATTGGGGCACGGTGATGTCGGAATACACGCGGTTGCGCAAGCCGGCGGGCGACGCCATCCTCGAGCTCGCGCTGCGCAACTATGTGGAAATGCGCGATTTGACCGGCGACCCGCGGTTCTTGCTGCAGAAGAAGATCGAGGCCCGGTTGCAGCAGCGCTATCCGGACGAGTGGCTGCCGCTTTACAGCCAGGTGACCTTCTCGCACACGCCGTATCACGAGGCGCTGGCGGCGGGAGCTGCGCAGGATGCGATCATGCACGAGGTGATGGATCGGCCCGACATCGAGGCGGTTTGGGATTCTGAAGAGGTGGCGGAGGCGGCGATGGCCAAACTCCGAGCGCTGCACCATGCGTAACGTCCTCCTGCTCCTCGCACTGGCCTCAGCATGCAGCACGCTGGGCCAGGGGCTGTCACACGATTTGTACGACCGCAACGGGTCCGTCTTCGCTCCGAAGGGCTGGACGTTTGGGCTCGGAGGAGCTGGATTGCGGGCGGAACCCGCGGAATGGGAAGAACTGTGGCAGGTCGGCACCACCCTGGACACGGCGGTTTACGGTGCGTGGAATGCGGAGTCCTCGCTGCAACCGGCGCTGTTCGTCAGCCGCTGGTGGCGGTTCGAGCAACCCGTGCTGTTCGATCGCGTGGCCTTGGAATTCCAGGGCTCACGGCGGAAGTACACCGAGTCGTTCACCTCGTGGTTGCCGGACAGCACCGTTTACGAGGGGGCGGGATCCGCGTGGTTGACCTCGCTCGGTGTGCACGGCTACCGCGCGGTGGCGTTCACGCCCGATTTGTACCTCGAAGGCATGATCGGTGCCGGCGTGGACGGACTGTGGGGACGGGAATGGGCGCCGGCAGGGCCGGATTCGTTGTTCGGCGTGGCGCCGGAAGACCGGACTTGGCGGTTTGCCGTGGAAGGGGGATTGGCGCTGGGGGTGCGGATTTGGCCCGGCCGTTTCATGCGCATTGCGTTCACGACGGACTTGCTGCAGTTCGCTCCGCTTGCGGAGGAGCGGGGGGCGCAGATGGACCTGATCCGGCAAGGGTATCGGCCGTGGACGGTGGCGTTGAAGTTTGACTTTCAACAAGCGCGGCCACCTTTGGCCTGTCAAACGGTGACCAGCGACCCGTATGCACCGCGGGAGCAGAAGGGCACGCAGCTGTTCGGTCCGGAAATGCGGCCGAAGAAGAAGAAAAAGCGGCGGAAGAAGCGGCGGCGGTCTTAATCCGCGCAGAGTTCGACGAGCACCTTCGACGTGTCCGAGGGGTGCAGGAAGGCTATGGTTTTGCCATCGGCGCCGGGCTTCGGACCGGAAATGCGGCGGTAGCCCGCTGCTTCGAGCCGGGTGAGTTCCGCTTCGATGTCGTCCACGTGGAAGGCGACGTGGTGGAGGCCGGGGCCGCGGCGTTCGAGGTGGCGCGCGATGGGGCCGTCCGCTGTGGTGGAAGCCAGCAGCTCAATTTTCGATTCACCGGCTTGGAAAAAGGAGGTCTCGACGCCCTCGTCTTCCACGCGTTCCCGCTTGTAGGGGGCCGTTCCAAGGACGTCCGTGAAGATGCGTTCAGCTGCGGCGAGGTCTTCCACCGCGATGCCCAAATGTTCGATGCGCTTCATGCCCCAAAACTAACGCACGTACTTTCGCGGCATGGAACGAAACGCAATGGATTGGATGCCGCTTGATTTGAGCGGTCGGCATGCCCTGGTGTGCGGGGCTTCGCAAGGCATCGGTTTGGCCGCAGCCCAGCACCTCGCGGGGTTGGGGGGCCGGGTGACTTTGCTCGCACGGAACGAAGAGCGGCTCAAGGAGGCACTGGCCACCCTGCCCGGCGAGGGGCACGCCTTCGCGGTGGCCGACTTCAGCGAACCGCAATCGGTGGCCGCGGCTGCGGAACGCATTGTGGCGGAACGGCCCGTGGAAATCCTGGTGAACAACACCGGCGGACCGGCGGGCGGGCCGATCACGGAGGCGGAAGTGGACGCATTTCGGGCGACGTTTGAGCAGCATTTGGTCTGCAACCACCTCCTCGCCACCACCGTGCTCGAAGGCATGAAAAGCGCCGGATGGGGCCGCATCATCAACGTCATCAGCACGTCGGTCAAGCAGCCGCTGCCGGGGCTGGGCGTGAGCAACACCATCCGCGGGGCGGTCGCGAGCTGGGCCAAAACCTGGGCCACCGAAGTCGCGCCGCACAACATCACCGTGAACAACGTGCTCCCTGGCGCCACCGGCACTGCCCGCCTCACCGGGCTCGCCGCTGCAAAGGCCGCGAAAACCGGGACCACCCCGGACGCCGTGCTCGCCGCCATGGCCGCCCAAGTCCCGATGGGACGGACGGCCGAACCCGCCGAAATCGCCCGGGCCATCGCCTTCCTCGCCTCCCCTGCAGCGGACTACATTTCCGGCATCAATTTGCCCGTCGACGGAGGCCGAACTGGGTGTCTTTGATTTAGCTTTGCCGCCGCAAACGTTAATCTATACGTTGATGTCACATTCTCACCAGGCGCAGATCGACGCATTCGTCGCTGCAGCCGCTGCCAAGAACCCCAACGAGCCCGAATTCTTGCAGGCCGTTCAGGAGGTTGCCGAAACCGTCATTCCGTTCATTGAAGCGCACCCGAAGTACCGGGAGCACCGCGTCCTCGAGCGGATCATTGAGCCGGAGCGCACGATCATCTTCCGCGTGCCTTGGACGGACGATGCCGGCAACGTGCAGGTCAACCGCGGTTTCCGCGTGGAGTTCAACAGCGCCATCGGCCCTTACAAAGGCGGATTGCGCTTCCATCCGAGCGTCAACTTGAGCATCCTCAAGTTCCTCGGCTTCGAACAGATTTTCAAAAACGCATTGACGACGCTTCCGATGGGGGGCGGCAAGGGCGGTTCGGATTTCGACCCGAAGGGCAGGTCCGACGCGGAAGTCATGCGCTTCTGCCAGAGCTTCATGACGGAGCTGGCACGCCACATCGGCCCCAACACGGACGTTCCAGCAGGGGACATCGGTGTGGGCGGCCGGGAGATCGGATACATGTTTGGTCAATACAAGCGCTTGCGCAATGAATTCACAGGCGTGTTGACCGGGAAGGGCATCAAGTGGGGCGGCTCGTTGATCCGTCCGGAGGCCACCGGCTACGGCGCGGTTTACTTCGCTCAAGAAATGCTCGGCACGAAGGGCCACAACCTCCACTCGAAGACGGTGGTCATTTCCGGCTCCGGCAACGTAGCGCAGTTCGCAGCGGAAAAGTGCATCCAGCTTGGCGCGAAAGTGCTGACCATGTCCGACTCGAAGGGCTTCATCCACGATCCTGAGGGCATCGACGCAGAGAAGCTCGCGTGGATCATGGACTTGAAGAACGTCCGCCGCGGCCGCATCTCGGAATACGCCGCGAAGTTCGCCGGCGCAACCTTCCACGAAGGCGAAACGCCTTGGAGCATCGCC
>JALQTD010000111.1 GCA_023264155.1 Flavobacteriales bacterium
GCCTTCGTAGGCGGCGCCGAGTTGCTGGATGAACCGGTTGCGCGCTTCGGTATCGCCGGAGAGGAAGTCCCCCACATTGAGGGTGGGGATGCCAGCGATCATGCTGATGTCGGTGTGATTGCTCATGATTTGTCGTCGGTTTGGCCGGGATTTGGGGCCGGCACAACTGCGAATGTAGCGAGGAGAAGCTTGGTTTTGCCTGACCAGGATGCGTGTTCTTCGACAAAGCGCCGTGCGTTTTGGGCCAAAACCCGCCGCAATTCCCCTCCTCGCGCCAACTCATCCAACCGCTGCGCGGCCTCTTCCGACGTCCGCGCCAGCACCGCCTCCGCGCGCGCCACGTGCTCCCCGCTCAGCGGCCCCTCCACCACGCGCAGATGCGGCCCCAAACCCGCCCTGACCTGCGGCGAAATCACGCACGGCACCCCACACGCCATCGCCTCCAAAATCTTGTTCTGCTGCCCCGAGCCCAGCACGATGGGCGCCGCAAACACGTGGGACCCCGCGTAAGCGGTACGGATGTCGTCCACCCACCCCGTGACCTCCACCGAACCACCGGCCAGGGCGCGCACGGCCGGCGTGGGGGTGGCGCCGGCGATGACCACCCGGATGTCGGCCGCCACGGCCGGGGCGATTTCCCGGACGAGCCGCTGGGCCGCATCCACGTTCGGCGGGTACGCCATGTTCCCGATGAAACTCACGGTCACCGGCGGCTCCGGGGGAGGCGGCCCCGGCACGAAATGCGCCGTGTCGACGCCGTTGGGCACGGTGGCGATGCGGTCCCGCTCCGGGTGCCCGATGGCCCGCCGGTCGGCCGCCGTGATGATGGTGTGGGCGTCGAAGTAGTCGAACACCGTGGCCTCGTAGCGCTTCAAGCGCCGCGCTTCGAGGGCGAAGAGCCAGCGCTGCGGACCGGCGTGCTTGCCCGCCCGGCGCTCCATGCCGGCACTCAGGGCGTCCATGTAGTCGAGCGTCCGCGGGATTTCGTGCAGCTCCTTCACGTATTCGGCGGTGCGGATGAGCTGGGCATAGAGGTGGTCGGGCTGGATTTGGCCCAAAACCCGCATCACCTGCCGATGCGCCCGCCGCTGGTAAAACCAGTGCACCTGGAACGGCCGCGAACTCACGGGCGCCCAAACCATCCGCAGCATCCGGCGCCACCGCGACAACTTCACCGCGGTCATGCTCGCCACCCACGGCTCCAACGCCGCCCGCGCCTCCGCCGACGGCTCCTCGTCGACCAGCGAAATAAGGTGCAACTCCACGTCCGAGCTCAGGCTGCGCAACTGGTGGTACAGCCGCAACTTGTCGCCCTTCTCAAGCGGCCACGGCCAGCGCGAAGTCAGCACCGCCACCTTCATGGCACGAGCGTTTCGATGAACGCCAGCATGTCGGCGATGAGGTGGCCGTTCTCAAACCGTTCTTCCACCGCGACGCGCCCCCGCGCCCCCATTTCGAGGGCGGAACGCGGGTGGTCCAGCAGCTTGACGAGGGCTTCCGCGAACGCCTCGGCCGACTCCGCCTGCCGGTAATGCATGCCCGGTTCCATGCCGAGTCCCTGCATCCCGAGGCCCGTGGAGACGATGGGGCGCCCGGTGGCGAGCCCCTCGATGGCCTTGATGCGCACGCCGCTGCCGGCGAGCAACGGGATGGTCATGATGCCGTTGCGGTTCAGCATGGTCCAGGCGTCATCCACTTCGCCCAAAACCCGAACCCCCTCGCCAACGGGCCAATCTGCCGGAAAGTCCCGCCCCGCTAGCACGAGTTCGGCACCCGGGCGCGCCGCCCGCACCCGCGGCCACACATCCTCCTGAAGCCACCGCACCCCCTCGCGGTTCGGCGTCCAGTCCATCGCTCCGAAGTGGAAAACGTGGTCGGGCAGCCGGCGATCGGGGGCCGGCACGTCGCGGGCATCGAAGCCGAAGGGCGTCACGTGGATGGGGCGCTCGCATCCGAGTTCGGCGAAAATGGCGGCGTCCTCCTGCGAGATGGCGATCAGGGCGTCGATGTCGCGCAAGGCGGTCACCTCGTAGCGGGCGAGTTGATCGGTGAGGATTTTGAGGTAGAGGCGGCGCGAGATTTGGTCCGTTTCGGCAGCCAAGCCTTCCCAAATCCGGTGCTCGACGTTGTGGGCGCGCAGCACGACGGGGCCGTCCACGTACTGGCGCAGCAGCGGCACATAGGGCACGGTGAACAGGCTTTCGAGCAGCACGAGGTCGAAGACTTCACGCCGCAGGATTTCGCGCAAGCGGTGTTCCAAATCCGGGGAGTGGAACCGCGCCACGTTGTAGCTCTCGCCGCTCAGCAAGTGAGCCAGGGCGCCCCGGGCGTTGACGCGGGTGTCGATGTGGACGGCTTCGAACCGCGTGGCGGCTTGGTACGCCGCATCGGGCGCGACATAGGGGTGCTTGTCCGTGCAGGCGGCGAGGACGCGGACGCGGTGGCCGGCCGCGAGGAGGCCGCGGGTGACGGCGTCCATGGCCCGGCACCCCCCGTCCCGCGCGGGGCGGGGCGGCTTGTGGCAGAGTTGGAGGATGCGCAGGCTCATCGGGGGAGGGGTTTGGTCCGCCTCGAAGGCCAACGGACATTCCAACGCCGCACGTGCGCATCCCGCATCGCCCGCCAAGTCAGCCAAGCCGCAATCGGCAGCATCACCGCCGTGCTGAGCCACATGCCGGCCACCGGGCCCAACGTGCCGGATTTGATCATCTGTTCCCCCACGATGGACACAATGTAATACGCGAGGAAGATGGCGATGGCCACCACCGTCGGCATCCCGAGGCCGCCTTTTCGGATGATGGCCCCGAGCGGCGCCCCGATGAAGAACAGCAGGATGCAACTCGAGGCGAGGAAAAACTTGCGGTGCCATTCGATGGCATGCCGGTTGCGCAGGCGGACTTTTGAGGCGGCGTCGTCGAGGGCGTTTTCGACGCCTTGCTTCGCATTCCGCGTCAACTCCCGCGCGGCATCGAACGCCATCCGCCGCTGCGACGGGGCCAAGCCGGCCAACGCAATGCCGGGCCCATCGGCTGCCACAACCGGCACCACCCGCCCCGAGTCGAGCCGCAGCGTGTCGCGGATGAGCAAAACGTTCCGCTCCCCGTAACGCGCCACATCGGCCCGCCGCGCTTGCCCGACCCCCGCGAGTGAGTCCATGGCGTGCTCCAGTTGCCGGATGGTCATCATCTCGTGCACCTTTTGGAACAGCCCTTCGTCGACCTGGTTGAAGTCGAGGGAGCCGAGGTCGATGGCCAAGGTCTGCTGGCCGAAGGAGGAGGCGATGAACGGATGCAGGCGTTCCTGCCGCCGCTTTGCCTGCTCCAAATCCTCCTCGTAGCTGTAGCCGTCTTCGAGCCGCAGCATCAGGTAGTCGCCCTCTTGGTCCATGCGCCCGCGTTTCGCCCGGATGACGCGGGTGGCGCCGAGGCTGGCTTCGCGGTTGTCGTGGATCAGGATGTCGTGCAAGGTGCCGTCGTCGTCTTTTTCGTCCACGCGGATGGCGAAGCCTTCGATGCCCGTGTAGAAGAGCCCGGGTTGCAGGTTGAGCGTCGGTTTCTTCTTCGTGACCGAGAAGAGGAGGGCCCTGAATTTCAGGTTTGCTGCAGGCCAAACCGAGTTCGAGAACGCAAACGCGCCCACCGCCACCAGCACCATGGTCCACATCAGCGGCCGCATGATGCGCCAAAGCGACATCCCCGCGCCCTTCATGGCCGTGAGCTCATTCCGTTCCGCCAGCGACCCCATCGCCATGATCGACGCCACGAGGATCGCCAGGGGCAGCGCCATGTTCACGAGCCGGGCAGACGCATACACCATCAGCTTGCCGATGATCCACGGCTCGAGCCCCTTGCCGATGAGGTCGTCGGCATACACCCACAAGAACTGCATGTCCAAGATGAACAGCGCCACCGGGAGGGTGACCGCAAAGGGGGCGAGGAACGCCCGCAGCAAAAGCAGGGTCAGTTTGCGCAAGGAGGCGGGGTGTGTGCTGGCCGCCAAAGATAGCATCGGCCGGAATTTGCCGCGTCATCGCTAAATTGCCCGCGATTTCAACCTTTCCACATGTCTAAATTTCCCTTCTACCTCGCTGTTGCGGGAGCGGTCTTGGCCGTTGGATGTTCGGCGCCCACTGCGCCATCAACTGCCGATGCCGCTGCAAAAAGCGCGGCTGCTGACGAATTTGTTTGGCAAACCGAGCAGTTCGCTGACCTGAAAATCATCCGCTACCAAGTGCCCGGCTGGGAGCAGCTGAGCCCGCGCCAGCAAGCCCTCGTCTACTGCCTGAACCAAGCGGGGTTGAGCGGACGCGACGTGATGTACGATCAGAACTACCGCCACAACCTCACCTTGCGCGACCTCTTCGAAGGCATCTTCACGGGCTACGAGGGCGACCGCACGACGGCGGACTTCGAGGCGTTCACGACGTACTTGAAGCGTTTTTGGTTCTCCAACGGCATCCACCACCACTACAGCAACATGAAGTTCGCGCCCGGCTTCAGCCAGGACGCCTTCGTGCAGTGGGTGAGCGCCACCGGCCAGGAAGTGTCCGACGAATTGCTCGCGGTCATCTTCGATCCGACAGTGGATCCGAAGAAGGTGGAGCAGGACCTGTCGAAGGGCCTCGTCGAAGGTTCGGCCATCAACTTCTACGGCCCGGACGTGACCACGGCTGAGGCCGAGGCGTACTACGCGTCGATTGCCGATGCGAGCGATCGGACGCCCGTGGAGTACAGCTTGAACTCGCGTTTGGTCAAGAATAAAGCAGGCCAAATCGAAGAGCAGACCTACCGCGTCGGCGGCCTCTACGGCGAAGCCCTCTCCGAAGTCACCCACTGGCTCCGCGAAGCCCAGAAATACGCGGAGAACGAGAAGCAGGCGGTCGCCCTCGGCCACCTCATCACCTACTACGAAACCGGCGACCTCGAGAAGTGGCAGCTCTACAACATCAACTGGGTGCAGGACACCGAAGGCGATGTGGACTACATCAACGGCTTCATCGAAGTGTACAACGACCCGCTCGGCTACACCGGCAGCTACGAGACCATCGTCCAAATCAAGGACTTCGACGCGAGCTCGCGCATGTCCATGCTCATGAACAACGCGCAATGGTTCGAAGACCACATGCCGTTCGACCCCGCACACAAAAAGGATTCCGTTGTGGGCATCACGTACAACGTGGTCAACGTGGCCGGTGAGGCCGGCGACGCCTCGCCCAGCACGCCCATCGGGGTGAACCTCCCCAACTCGAACTGGATCCGGGTGATGCACGGCTCGAAGTCGGTCAGCCTCGGCAACATCGTCAACGCCTACGACCAAGCGGGCGGCAGCGGCATCCTCGAAGAGTTCGCGAACGACGCCGAGGAAATCGAGCGCACGAAGGCACACGGTGAACTCGCGGGCAAGCTCCACACGGCGATGCACGAGGTCATCGGCCACGCTTCGGGCCAGCTCGAGGAGGGCGTGGGCGAGCCGAAGGCGACGTTGAAGGAGTACAGCTCCACGATTGAAGAGGGACGGGCGGACCTCGTGGCGCTCTACTACCTTTTGGACCAAAAACTGGTCGACCTCGGCCTGATGGAGAGCCTCGAAGTGGGCAAAGCCGAGTACGACAGCTACATCCGGAACGGCATGATGCTGCAGCTGCGCCGCCTCGAAAAGGGCGCGGACATCGAGGAGGCCCACATGCGCAACCGCGCCTGGATCGCCCACTGGTGCTTCGAGCGCGCTCAGGAAGACGGCACCATCGTCATGGAGCAGCGCGACGGCAAGACCTACCTCGACGTGCGCAACTACGACCGCCTCCACGACCTGTTCGGTGAGCTGCTTGGCGAAGTACAGCGCATCAAGTCCCAAGGCGACTACGAAGCCGCGAAGGCGCTCGTGGAGGGCTACGGCGTGAAGGTCGACCCCGCCATCCACGAGGAAGTGCTCGCACGTTCAGAAAAGCTCGGCATCGCCCCATACGGCGGGTTCATCAACCCGCAAATGACGGCCACCACCGACGCCGAGGGCAACATCACCGCTGTCGAGTTGACCTACCCGGACGACTTCACCGAGCAGATGCTGCACTACGGCAAGACGTACCACTTCTTGCACGGCATGCAATGAGCGACGAACGTTCCATTGCGGACCGCAAGGTGGAAATCGTAGCGCGGGTGCTCGCGGAATCGCAGCACTGGGCGCTCGATGCCCTCGAAGACGTGTTGGACAACATCGCTGACACGCACCGGTCCGATGGCTTGGTCATCGGCCGGCGGCCTTCGGGTGAGCCGGTCATCAAAAGCCGCTTCATGCGGGAGCTGATGCGGTCAATTCACGAGGTGGAACAAGGAAATGGCATTTCGCTTCGTACTTTGGAGCGGGAATCAGATGCCTGGTGATGCAATCGGCCCTTCGGGGCCGATTGTGTTTTCAACGGCATGGGGTTGCCTCCTGCAACATTGAAATCATGATGAAAACGAAACTGACTTTCGCGGCGCTGTTGTTTGCCGCGGTGGGGTGGGCGCAAGGCCCATACCCGTGCACCGAATCCTCGGCCTCCGGCCCCGCTGTGGGCGGCGAACTGGCGAACCAAACGGGGTTGTACCAGTCGAACAACACGTACTTCCTGAAGTTCGACGCCTACTTTCCGTTCGTCATCGATTCGGTGCGGGTGTACGCGAACGGAGCGGCCTCCCGCAATTTCGCCCTGTTGAATCCCCAAGGCGACGTGATGCAGAACGTGGTGCTGGATGTGCCGGATGGGGAGAGCTGGGTGCAGTTGGGGTTTGAAGTGCCTGCTGGTTCGGGATTTGGCCTGAATTGCTTGAATGCGGATCCGCAACTGTGGCGCGATGAACCGCCGAGTGCCCTGGATTATCCCTATTTGCTTGGGGACCTCGGAGCGATCACGGGGACGAACATTGCCGGTGCCAACGCCTACGCGTATTACTACTATTTCTACGAGTGGCATGTGAGCCCAAAT
>JALQTD010000112.1 GCA_023264155.1 Flavobacteriales bacterium
CCTCGAATTCGCTGACCGGCATGAGTTCGATGGCCGTGATGCCAAGCAATTGGAGGTGGTCCAAACGGTCGATGACGTCCTGGTAGGTTTGGCCTCCATCAAAATCCCTCAGCAGCACCTCATAGATCAGCAACCGGTCCTGCGCAGGCCGCTCGTACGCCCCATCCGTCCACGCAAACGGCACCTCGTCCGTCCGAAACACCGCGTTGTGCCAATTCGCTTGCCCCGTCGGATACCCCGGCATCCCGGGCCAATGGTCCGCCGGAATGTACCCATCGTTCCACGGATCCACCACCAGCTCGGCATACGGGTCGCCCACCTCCAACACCCCGTCAATCAAGTAGTGGTAGCGGTAATATTCGCCCGGCTCCAACCCGTCCACCTGCAGCCACCACGTGTTCCCATCCACCGATTGGTGCATCGCATTCGACGCCTCGATGACCCAGCCGTTGAAATCGCCCCTCAGGTGCACTTGACTCTTGCCCGGCGCGCGCAGTCGGAACACGGCGCTCGTTTCCGAGAGGATGTTCAGCCCGTCCACCGTCCCGGCGGGCGGGTCGATTGCGGTTTGGCCGAACGCCATGAAGGCAAACAAGGAGAACAGAAGGAACAGGCTGGGGCGCATCTTCAGGGGGATTGGTTAGTGTGTAATTTACACCAACCTACATGAAATGCAAAACGAACCACCCGTCCCCGTCCAAGCCCGCGTCAGACCAGTCCCATCAGTTCGCGATCCAGGTCGCTCGAGGTCGCGAGGTCCCATTTCTTCCGCAAAGCCGATTTCATGTTGTACACATAGGTGGGCGCGCACTGCAGCATCTCCGCGATTTCTTGCGGCGGGTAGCGCAGGGCGAGGAGCAGGGCCACTTGCTTTTCCCGTTGCGTGAGCTCAGGCCAAATCCCAGGCAACCGCCCCCGTTCGCTCGCCTGCCGTTCCCTGACCGCCAAGGCCAGCAACTCCGTAGCATAAACAGCGCGCCGCACCTCCGCCGAGTTGGGGTGAGCCTGGGCGAGGCATTGCTCGACGATTGACCGGTTCAGGGCCACCTCGTTCGGCGTCAAAATCGCTCCGCCTTCACCCGCGGCTACCGCCGGGTCTTCCACAGATTTCGACCGCCGCATGGCCGCCACCCCGGTCACGAGCAGCCCGATGCAGGCCGCCACAAACGCCCCCCATTGCACCCTTCGCATCCAAGTACGGCGCTGCTCGGTAGGGGTGCCTTGGGCGACCCATTTTTCGGTCTTCATGACTTCCAATGCCGCTGGCGGCGCCGCCTTCCGCTGCAAATGCTCTGCGATGCGCGGCGCCGTCAACCGCAACGGTTCAAAAGCCATTCCTCCATCAGCAAAAGACTTCAGCCAAACGGGCGCCGCGTCGGGCAAGGCCGATAAGCCGGCCAAACGCTCCTCCTCATCCAACGCCACCGCGGCCCAAACGTGGTACATCCAAGCCTCCACGTCCGTCCATCCCGATGTAGCCGCAACCGGCAGGAAGCCCAACGTGTCGGGCCGCTCCGTCACGACGGCGACCTCTGCGACGCTGCTGTTCCAACCCGGTGCAACGTCCTGGCCCAGAACAGAGGTCAACGCCCCCAGCAGCAGGCAGGCCCCCAGGTGGGTCGTTCTCCACCAATGCTGCCAATTCACGTCGGTTTCCAGGTCCAGTTTGGTCCGCAAACTGGTGCGCAGGTTGTAAATGTGGCTCTTCTTGCACGCGAGTTTTTCCGCCAACCCCTCGGTGTCCACTCCCCGCAGGGTCCAATACAGCAATTCCAATTCCCGCGAGGTGAGCGCGGTGTTCTCTGCAAGTTTTTCGCGCAAGTCGGACATCGAGGGAGCGTCCGCACCCATTCCGCTTTCGAGCACTTGCCAGGGGAGGAGGGCGGCGTTGAAGTCCTCAGGCTGTCCCTTGAGCATCTCTGCGACGGATTGAATTTCAAGGAGTTCGGACGTGAGGGTGGCCGCGCGGGCGGCTTTGCGTTTGCGCACTCGGTTTTGGGCCAAATAATGGCGCGCCCGCAACCCACCGATGCCCACCAAGATGAGCACCGTCGCATAGGAAATCGGCGCCCACGGCCGCGGGTTCGGATCCACGCCCAATTCCCCCTCGATCGCCCCATCCTCCGCAGACGATTCCCCCGTTTCCAAATCCGGCCACGGACTTTTCCATGCCCAGCCCGGCGCCTGCAGCACCTCGCCCCAAGCCTGCTCCACGGATTGCCCCTCCGGCCGCCACGGCTCGAACAACATCGCCGCCACCCCCAGGTTGTACACCGCCCGAGTGGAATCGGTCGCAAACGCGCGGCTCAGCGGCCCCTGAAGGTTTCGAAACACCTGAAGCCGGTCCGTGCGCAACAGGTAATTCAAGATGATCGTAGCGCCTGCAATCGGATCTTGGCCATCGAACTCGCCCGGGGTCAGCCGGTGAAAAATGGCCTCGGCCTCTTGCCACAGCCCCAGCTCGGTGGCGCACAACAGCCGGTTCCGCAAAATGACCTCCCCGAAATCCTCGGGCAACTTGCTTGACAGGTCTTCGTCCCGCTGAACCCAGGCCTCCTCCGCGAGCTTCAACCAATCCAGCGCCGTGTGGTAGTCCCGCAAGGACAAGTTGATCGTTGCCAAGTTGTTCAGCCGCAACGGGTGGTTGGATTCGGGCTCGAGCTCGTACGCCATCTTAAATGCGTGGTATGCGACCTCGAGCTCGCCGAGTTGGTTCGATAGGCTGCCGATGGCGTGCCACGTGGACACTTGCCTTGCGGTCTTCGGGCTGTAGACCAAACTCTGCTCAAACGCTGCCCGCGCCTCGACCAGCCGCTTGTTCAGGTAATGGTGTACGCCCAAACTGTACCACGTAACATAACCAGAGGTGTCGCAGGCTGTGTTTGCGGCCCAGCTGTCTTCCAACGGCGTTTCCCCGCCGTTGACGTTGATGACCGTGGCCAACACCGCCCGGGCAAGGTTCAAGGAGTCGCAATCTCCGCGCTCAATGGACCTGCTTTGCAAATCCTCGGCCCAAATCTTCACCGCCATGGGGGTCTCTTTCAGACCTTCCAAGGCATCCCAATACGCCGATTCCCAAGCCAACTGCGCCGAAGCAGTGACACTCAGAAGCGAGAGGTATAAAACGCATATTTTGGCTCGCCAATCCATTCTATTATCAGACTAAAACTTCACAAACCCATGAGGATGTTAAGATAAGCATTTCATTCAAGTGGCGCGTCACAGGCGAGGTGATTGTTCTTTAATAGTTGAAAAACAGTGATTTGTGTTTTGAAAATGAGGTGTGGTAGACATTTGAATGCGGTGTGAACATATCACTTGGTCGGGCTCGCAGGTAGTTTTGAGTGAATCAAAGCTTTTGAAGGCATGCGCCACTTATCCACGTTCCTTTTGGTGGGAATTGCGACCACCTTGTTGGCACTGAATACCGCAGCTCAGTCAAATTACCTCTCCGGTATCGATTTTCCCACATACTTCGCTGCGGTCGAGGACATCACCTCGTTGACCCCCGAAGACGGCGTCACCGTCGGGGGGCTCTCCCTCGAGGGGACTTGCGATTTCAACGTCTTCGCCTTCACGGCTGCGGTGAACACCGGGAGTGTGCTCCTGCCGTTGGATCCGAACGAGGGCGCAGTTGAGTGGCGCGAGTTTACGCTCACCGACCGGGCTACAGGCCAAATCTGGGATAGCCAACTCAATCAATTCCTCCTCTACGACTTGTACAGCTTCGTCGAATCCGATGGGGACCTCGCAGCGGCGGCCGTCCTGAGCAACGGCGACTTCGGCATCGTGCAATTCAACGAAGACCGCGCCCCATCGACAGGATTCAGAATTGAGGAAACCTGGGTCATCTATTCCGATGGGGGCAGTGATCCCAGCCGTGGGCTCATCGCTTCCACTGTGGACACCAACCTCGCGAGCCTACTGAGCACGGCAGGCGCGCCCCCGCCGTTCTCGTCGTTGTGTGAAGAGACCCTGCTCGAACAGGAGGGCAATGGTCCGCAAACAGCCGAAGTGCCGGCCTCCCAGGTGGTGACTCGAAACGGTGTGCGGTCGTTGAACAATGCGGTCTCCTATTCGGAAGGCGTTGACGCCATGATTCCGCCCAACATGACTTTGTCCATGCACGCCTTGCTTTACACGGGATTGGCGAACGGGGTGATGCGCCCGGAATTGGGTTTGGTCTTCCGCCCACAAATGGCCTTCCGCTTCACCGATGCGATGATCAACAACCTTGACAGTTACAGTGGTCCGCCCGCTTTGACCGATACGACCCGCTGGTTCCCTGCGGCAATGGAACAGCAGTTGCTTGCTGGGAATCCCAATTTCCAAGTGGACTTGGGCATGACC
This sequence comes from Flavobacteriales bacterium, assembly GCA_023264155.1. GTDB lineage: Bacteria > Bacteroidota > Bacteroidia > Flavobacteriales_D > Sanyastnellaceae > JALQTD01. Next base: position 4,351 of record JALQTD010000112.1, read on the forward strand.
TTCGTGTACGGAGGCGGTGGGGTTGCGACAGGGAGCTCGGGTTGCAGCACGGCCAGTGGGGGGATCAAGTACCGGGGGGTGACGCGGTTGGATAGGGTGTTCGAGTTGTTCGACGTGATGACCTTTGTCCATGAGTCGGGACACCAACTCGGTGCGCGGCATACGTTCAATGCAAATGAAACGGACGCCACGATTGTCGCGACGCAGCGGACGGCTGCTTCCGCTTACGAGGCGGGCAGTGGATACACCATCATGGCGTACATGCACAATTGTCCAGAAACGTACATCACGGGCCCTGGCACGTTTGCTACAACGAATCACTTCGTTCCCGGGCGGGTGTCCAGCCGCATTCGCAGGACGCCCATTTGGGAGGACTTCTATGCCAACATCCGATTGAAGTTCCACACGCACAGCATGGAACAGATCAACACGTTCGTAACGAATTCGTGCAATGCGCAGCCTGTTGCGGCTGCCATTGGTCCAAATTTGGTGTTGGACTTGCAGCACGGCACTTCGGAACTGGCGTTGACAGGTGCGAAAAACGTGCCCCTGGGCAAGTCGGTGATGCTCGCCGTGGCCCCTGAAGCGAACACCGAATACCGCTGGCACCAGATGGACCTCGGGCCGGCCGATGCCTGGCCGGACATCACCGCGGTCCAAAACGACCCCGTCGGGCCGAAAGTCGCCGTCAACGGGCCGACGACCGACGGACTTTCTTTCATTCCGCCCCGAGACAATTTGCTCTCTGGGTATTTCCCGAATCACCACTACAGCACCTTGTGCGCGAATCCCGGAGACAACTACAACTTCCGGGTGCAAGGCAACCGCTACATCCCCATGGGGGCGACCGCTGGTGGTGCCGGCCAGGCGGCTTTGAGCGCCTCGGGGCTGGTGGGCATCAACTGCGTGAGCGCCGGGCAGGACTTCGAATTGACAGCGGGGCCGTGGGATTTGTCCCCGGACGATACCTGGGCCATCACCGAGCTCGGTTCGGGCTCCGATGAAGCGCTGTACCAGTTCGAGATCGATTGGAATGTGGCGGGCACAACCGGCGCGCCCTTCAACTCCGATAAAGTCGACATCTACCGGATTGTGGGAGAGGACGCTTCGACCCTCGAGCTCCTGTTCGCGGACTTCCCCAACGAAGGAGGGGCGGTATTGGAGTTGCCGCCTTCGCCGGTTCTTGAGGACGGCAGCATCGCCGAGCAACGGATTATGATCAAGTTGCCGGATGAGGTGTGGTTTGACTTATCGGACCCGTTCCAAATCTTCTACGCGGGTTGCACGGATCCCGGCTTTCCAACGTATGACCCGCAGGCCAACATCCACGATGCTTCGGCCTGCACGTACGGCCCGTGGCCCCTTGTTGATGGGGATGACCCGCTGGGGGGCGACATGTGCAAGGACATGGGGGCGTGCAACTACAATGCCGATGCGCAATACCACCATCCGGAGTCCTGTTACTACCCCGCGTGCGAGTTCGCCTCAGCCTTGAATTTCTCCATCGCGAACATTTATGAATATGGAAGCTCCTGCTCAGGTGGAGAGTGCGTGTATGACGTGGTGCCTTGCGATGAATCCATTTGGTTGGATCCCGATGACGCCTCGAAGGGGTGGGGATTCCACGGAGGGTATGACCCGTACAATTGGCGGGTGATCAACACGTGGTACAACGCAATGATCAACAATTTCCCGGATGGGTATGCCCAAATGCGGATTAACAACAACAAAAGCCGGTTGCATGCCATGGTGGGGCTGCCTCCTGAGTATGGACCAAGGCGCGTCGGTAATTTCAACATCGATGTCCCATACACGGGCACCATTTCTTTCGATTGGCAAGTCATTGAGGGGGTGCAGAGCAACAACACCAACTTCAATTTCTGGCTGAATGGTGAATGGGTCAACATCGATAAAGGGCCGCAGTACACCAACAATTGGGTGGTTGGAGATGGCATCGAGCCTGCCACGGGATCGGCCACTGTGGCGGTGCAAGCAGGCGACCTGTTTGATTTGTGGATCACCACGGATGCCCCCGAGGATGCACCCGTAGGAATGATCCTCAGCAACTTCCGCTTCGATTACAACTTGGTTTCAGGGTGCATGGATTCGCAGGCCTTGAACTACAATCCGTTAGCCAATTGCGAGCAAGACAACGCCTGCACCTACCCGTGGGGCGTCGAAAGCGGGCAACGCTGCCACGACCCGGCCGCATGCAACTACACCTTGCCCTTGGCCACGACCCTCCACAACCCCTTCCTGTGCGAATATCCGGGCTGCGTCGTTTCATCGGCGGCGAACTACAACCCGAACGCCGGGTGTCCCGGTCCGTGTTGCTTCACCGGGGAGTGCGACCTCGAGGAGGGGGAGGACGGGCCGATTTTGTGGTACGATGTCAATGATTTTTGGCCTGAATACGACCCGCTTCCTGACTTCGAAGAAGTGATGTACATCAACGGCGGCCTCGTCATGACGTCCCCCCAAACCGCCGAACAAGTCGAGCAAACCGTTGCATACAGCTACACCGGACAAGGCATCACCACCGTATCTTTCATGTACGCTTGGGTGCCCGGCATCATGTCCTTGCCTG
>JALQTD010000113.1 GCA_023264155.1 Flavobacteriales bacterium
CCGGAAAACGCACTGCACGCCAAGGCCGCGATCAAAAATTGCTTCATGCCGCCAAGATACGCCAACGGGTCCAAACCGCTCGTCAGCCGCAGGCGAGCCTACTTCAGGAAGGGCTGCCATTGGGTGCCATGCTTCTCGGAAACCAGCCGATCGACCGGCCGCTGATTCCGTTCCACCACCACCATGAACGGGTAGAAATGGATGGCCCGGATCCACTTGGCCGCCGGGCTGGTAGGCAAGGCGCTGCCTGACGGTGTGCGCGAGATGCGGCCCGCGTTCAGTTGGTCGGCGAGTGCCGACATGTACGTGAAGAAGCCGTTGCCCGAGTGGTGCACGTCTTCGCAGATGTAGATGCCCCCCGGCGCGAGGTGCGGGAAGACCTCTTCGAAGGTGGGGACTTGCTGGTGGGGTTGGTGCCCGCCGTCGTCGAGGACCGCGTGGAAGGGCGGGCGGTCTTTCAAGGCCTCGCGCCAAAACTGCCGGTCGGACTGATCGCCGATCAGGATGGAGATCCCGGGGCGCTCGTATTGGCGGCAGGCGGCTTCGATGTCGACGCCCAGGATTTGGCATGCATCACCGAAATAGCTTTGCCACATGTCCAAACTGCCTCCGCTGTACACTCCGATTTCCATGAAATGCACGGCCTGCCCGCGAAACGGGCGCAAGTAGCGGTCGTACGTGTCGAAATAATGCCGCCACTTCCAAATGCCGGGTCCCTCGGTGCGCGCATTGAAAAACTGCTCCAAATCTGTCGCCTCGGGGGACTCGCTCGGATGATCGGGCAGGGCGGCGAGGCGGTGCAGGTAGGCGTGTGCTTTGTGCAGCCAAGGGCTCTGTAAATGGGGCCGCACAGCATTCTTGAGCATTCGAAACATGGGGATGCGTTTAGGCGATTGGAACGGGGTCGAGCAAGATCTTTTGCGGGTTCAAAATGCCCTGTGGGTCGAATGCAGCTTTGATGGCGCGCTGCAGGGCGAGTTCTTCGGGGGAAAACGCGATGGGCATGAAGCTTTTTTGGACCCAACCGATGCCGTGCTCGCCGGAAAGGGTGCCACCGAGCCGGCGGACTTCGGTGAAGAGTTCAGAGATGGCTTGGTGGAGGCCCGCCCCCCAGGCCTCGTCGCTGAGGTCGTCCCGGAGGATGTTCACGTGCAGGTTGCCATCGCCGGCGTGTCCGTAGCAGATGCTCCGGAACCCATGGCGTTCACCGATTTCTTTCACCGCCCGCAGCAACTGCGGCAAGCGGCCGCGCGGCACCACCGTGTCTTCCTCCTTGTACACACTCGCCGCCTTGACCGCTTCGCCCACCCGCCGGCGCAAGAACCACAAGCGGTCTTTCGTGGCGGCATCGTCGGCAAACAGCGGCTCGCCCGCACCGGCCGCTTCGAGCACCGGCAACAGCGCCTCGAGCTGCGGCAGCAGTTCCTCCGCCCGGAAGCCGTCCACCTCGATGAGCAGGTGGGCCGCGTCGTCCGGAGCAAGGGCAATTCGGGTGTCGCCGGTGAAGTGCTGGGCCAACACCACGGCATCGCGCTCCATGAACTCCAAGGCCGATGGCATCACGCCCGCCTGGAAAATGGCCGCCACCGCGCTGCACGCCGCCTCGGCCGAGCGGAACGGAACAAGCATCAAGGCGTTGTGCCGGGGCCACGGCAGCAGCTTGAGGGTGGCTTCGGTGATGATGCCGAGCGTGCCTTCGCTGCCGACCAGGAGCTGCGTGACGTTGTAACCGGTGCTGTTTTTCAACGTGTCGGCGCCGGTGCGGATGACCGAGCCGTTCGCCAGCACGACCTCGAGGTTGAGGACCCAGTCCTTTGTCACCCCGTATTTCACCGCGCGGGGGCCGCCGCTGTTCTCGGCGATGTTGCCGCCGATGGTGCACGAGCCGCGCGAGGCCGGGTCGACGGCGTAGAACAGGCCGTGGGCTTGTACCGCGTTTTGGAGTTCCTCCACAATGACGCCCGGTTGGACGCGCACTTGCTGGTTGACCAAATCCACTTCCACAATCCGATCCATGCCGCGCATCGAAAGCGCAATGCCCCCCTGCACCGGCAGTGCCCCGCCCGACAAGCCCGTCCGCGCGCCCGCCGGCGTCACCGGCACCCCGTGCCTGCTCGCCACCTCCATCACGGCCACCACGTCCTCCCGCGACCGGGCCACCACCACCGCTTCCGGCATGAAATGCAAGTCCTCGGTCTCGTCGTGTGCGTTCGCCGCCAACGACTCCGCGTCGGTCCTCAAAGCAGGCCCCACCCGCTCCGCGAGCTCTTCGATCCAATTCAAGTTTTCCACAACCCCAAACATACGGCCCACAGCCGGCCACCAATTTCACCGCGCTTCGTGTATCTTGGCCACACTTGAAAAAAAGCAACGGATGAAACAGGTGATGTGGGCAGGCCTCGCGCTGGCTCTGGTAGCGATCAGCGGGACGCAGGCCGTCGCGCAGGAGCGGTTTACGAACGAGAAGATTTGGTACAGCCGGACGTTCGCTCAGGAATACGTTTGGGGCATCCGCTCGATGGCCGATGGCTTGCACTACACCAGCCTCGAGTACACGGAAGACGCGGGCAGCGCGATTGTAAAGTATGCCTACAAGACGGGCGAGCCGGTGGCGACGCTGTTGACGAGCGCGCAGGCGTTCGGGGATGCGGGCATCGGTTTCGACGATTACACGTTTTCGGCGGATGAATCGAAGGTGCTCTTGATGACGAACCAAACCCCGATCTACCGCCACAGCTTCACCGCCGACTACTTCGTGGCCGATCTCGCTGCGGGCACCCCGGCCACTCCCCTTTCCGATCCGACCCTTGGCCAGCAGCGCCTCGCCGTCTTCACGCCCGCGGGCGACAAGGTGGCCTTCGTCCGGGACAACAACGTCTTCATCACCGACGGCACCACCGAAACGCAGGTCACCGCAGACGGCGCGATGAACCAAATCATCAACGGCGCCACCGACTGGGTCTACGAGGAGGAATTCGGCGAGGACAACGGCCTCTTCTGGTCGCCCGACGGGCAGCGCCTCGCCTACTACCGCTTTGACGAGTCGAACGTGAAGGAGTTCAGCATGCCGGTCTACGGCGAGCTCTACCCCGACCCGTACACCTTTAAGTACCCCAAGGCGGGCGAAGAGAACAGCAAGGTCAGCATCCACGTGTACGATTTGGCCTCGCAAAAAGGCCGGAAGGTCGCCACGCCCGAAATGGAGTACATCCCGCGCATCCAGTGGACGCACGACGCGACGATGCTCGCGGTGCTCATGATGAACCGGCACCAGAATGACCTGCGCATGCTCGTGGCCGATTGCGCCGCCAAGTCCATGCAAATCCCTGCGGTGGAGGCTTTCACCGAGTCGTGCGACACCTACATCGACGTGACCGACAACCTGACGTTCCTCGACGACGGCGACCGGTTCGTGTTGACCAGCGAGCGCGACGGCTACAACCACTTGTACCTGTTTGATTTCGAAGGGGGTGCAACGCAACTCACGCGGGGGGAATGGGATGTCATCGAGGTGGCCGGGTACGATGCGAAGCGCGGTGAGATTTATTTCACGGGGTCGATGCAGGGTGCGACGCAGAAGCATTTGGCCCGCGTCAACCTGAAAGGCCAAATGACCGTGCTCGACGAACGCCCCGGCACCCACTCCGCCGACTTCTCGCGCACCTTCGCCTACCGGATCCACCGGCACCACGACGCGAACACGCCGCCGACCTACACCCTCATCGACCGGAAAGGCAAGGAAATCCGGGTCCTCGAGGACAACGCCGGCTTGCGCGCCACCCTCGCCACCTACGCCGTCCAACCGAAGGAGTTCTTCACCTTCACGAACCGGGTCGGCGTGGAGCTCAACGGCTGGATGATCAAGCCCGCGAACTTTGACCCCACCCGCGCCTACCCCGTCTACGTGAACATCTACGGCGGTCCCGGTTCCAACATGGTCGAGGACAGCTGGTCCGGAGCGAACTACTACTGGCACCAACTCCTCGCCCAAGAGGGGTACATCGTAGCATGCGTCGATCCGCGCGGCACGCAGTTCCGCGGGCGCGATTTTGAGCACAGCACATACAAGGAGCTCGGCAAGCTCGAGACGGAGGACTTCATCGACTTCGGTCGCTGGCTCGGCGGCCAACCCTACGTCGACGCCGAGCGCATCGGCATCCAGGGCTGGAGCTACGGCGGTTTCGAAACCCTGCTTTGCATGACGAAAGGCGCTGACGTGTTCAGCGCGGGCATCAGCGTGGCCCCCGTCACGAACTGGCGCTACTACGACACGATTTACACCGAGCGGTTCATGCAAACGCCGGAAGAGAACGCGAGCGGATACGACGACAACAGCCCGGTGTTCTTCGCGGACTTGCTCGAGGGCGACCTGCTCCTTGTCCACGGCAGCGGCGACGACAACGTGCACTTCCAGAACTCGATGGAGATGGTGAACGCCCTCGTGGCAGCGGGCAAGGACTTCGATTTCTTCGCCTACCCGAATCGGAACCACGGCATCTACGGCGGCAACACGCGGTTGCACCTGTTCGACATGATGCTGGACTTTGTGAAAGAAAACCTTTGAGCCGGATTTGGCCTACAAATAGAAACAATCAACACCTATGAGTAACAATTCTAAATCGCTCGTGAGCGGGCACCCACAGGGCTTGATGACCCTGTTCTTCTCCGAAATGTGGGAGCGCTTCTGCTACTATGGCATGCGCGTGCTGCTCACCTTGTATTTGGTCAAATCCCTGATGAAGGGGGACGCGGAGGCGAGCCTCATTTACGGGGCGTACACGGCTTTGATTTATGCTGCGCCTGTTTTGGGTGGCAAGATGGCCGACAAATACCTCGGTTACCGTTACGCCATTTTGCTCGGTGCGGTGCTCATGGCCATCGGTGAATTCCTCATCCTTGGGGGATCGGAGCAAGCCATGCTCATCGGCATGGGGGCCTTGATCGTCGGCAACGGCTACTTCAAGGCGAACATCTCCACCATTGTCGGAAAGCTGTACGAAGACGGCGACCCCCGCAGGGATTCAGGTTTCACCATTTTCTACATCGGCATCAACGTGGGTGCGCTGCTCGCCACGACCGTGGTTGCTTACGTCGGCGAGACCTACGGTTTCGACAAGGGCTTTGCGTTGGCTGGATTCGGCATGTTGCTCGGGCTGGTCATTTTCTGGACGGGTCGCAGCAATTACGCTGCTGCTCCAGGCTTGGACATCACCGAAGCAGGCATGGCTCCCGCATTGGGCAAATTCAAGCTGTACCAAGTCATTTCAGTGGCTTCGCTCTTGCTCATCCCCTTGTGCTACGTGTTGATCCAAAACAACACCTTCACGGTGGGCGAAGGCGCGGATGCTTGGGATTTCCCCTTGATGACCGTCTTGCTCGTCGGCCTCTTCGTGTATGTCGCGGGAAGCCTGATTGCTGCAGGCATTAAAGAAGGGCCGATGTGGCGCGACCGCATGATTGCGCTCGTCATTTTCATGCTCATCAACGTGGTGTTCTGGGCGTGCTTCGAGCAAGCGGGAACTTCCTTGACGTTGTTTGCTGATCGGAACGTGAGCCGCGAAATCCTCGGCTGGACCATGCCGGCGTCGATGACGCAGTTCTTCAATCCGGCGTTCATCATCATCTACGGTTCGCTCTTCTCGATGATGTGGGTGAAGCTGGACAAAATCGGCAAGAACCCCAGCATTCCGATCAAGTTCGCGCTGGGTATCCTGCAGCTCGGCCTCGGATTCCTCATCACGTTGGTGGGCTTGCAGTTCGTGGACGAGAACGCCATGGTTCCGTTGTTGACGCTCGTGTTCTTGTACATGCTGCACACCACCGGGGAGCTCTTCCTTTCGCCCATCGGCCTTTCGATGGTGACGAAGTTGAGCCCCAAATCCATGGCCGGAACAGCAATGGGGGGCTGGTTCTTGAGCTTCGCCATGGCCAACTACGCCGGCGGTGCCATCGCCACCTTGACCGGTGGGCACGGTGATTCTGGCGCAGAGATGACGGCCTCCGAAGGTTTGTCCACCTACATCGACGTGTTCTCAACCATCGGCATGGTGCTCGTCGCCTTCGCCGTCCTCATCGTCCTCTTGAGCAAGCCGCTCAACAAATTGATGCACGGCGTGAGCTGAAGGAACCGACTTCTTGTGAAATCATGCGAAAAGCGCCTTCGGGCGCTTTTCTTTTGCGATATTGCGGAAAATTTATGTTGCGATGCGTTTGATTTTGGCCTCCCTCTCCCTCCTGTTCATCGGCTTGGCTGCCCATGCTCAGCAAGCTCAAATCAATTGGATGACCCTGGAAGAGGCGATGGCTGCTCAGGCCAACGAGCCGCGCACCATCATGATGGATGTGTACACGCAGTGGTGTGGACCGTGCAAGATGATGATGGCGAATACGTTCACGCAGCCCGCGTTGATCGCTTACTTGAACGAGCATTATTATGCGGTGAAGTTTGACGCGGAATCTGCTGACCCGGTGACGTTTAAAGGCCAAACCTTCAGCAACCCCGGCTTCAACCCCGCCGCCCGCGGACGCAACAGCCCGCACGAACTCTCTCGTGCCTTGGGCGTTTCAGCCTACCCCACCCTGCTCTTCATGACTGAAAAGGGGGACATCATCACCCCCTTGACCGGCTACAAGTCCGCCCAACAACTCGAGATCTTCCTCAAGTTTTTCGCGGAGGAATGGGCGCCCGGGAGCGGGCAGTCCGAATGGGACGCCTATCAAGCCTCGTTCCAGGGAACTTTCTGAATCCCTTTGCACCTTTTGGCCGTCGAGGCGACCTGCATCGCTTTCGAGGCGCAATCCGTGGTGTATATTTGCACCGAAAATCTCCCTGCCATAAACCGCAGCGGGATCAAGCCTGTTAAGTAACCGAACCACAACGCACACCATGAGCGACAATGCCCGCATCATTCTTGAAGGAAAGGAGTACGAATT
>JALQTD010000114.1 GCA_023264155.1 Flavobacteriales bacterium
GCCGTTCGGGATCGAGCCGGAGGACGTGACGCCGGTTTACAAGGAGTTTCCGGGTTGGCCGACGGATTTGACGGGGGTGACCCGGGAGGAGGATTTGCCGGAAGCGCTTTTGGCCTACACCCGGATGATTGAGGACCAAACAGGGATCCCCGTGAAAATCCTTTCCGTCGGTCCCGACCGCGTGCAAACCATCGAGCGCGGCTGACATAACATCCCTGCGTAATTTGCGTAGAAAGGGAAAAAGACAGCGATGATCTATTGGTTTACAGGACAACCGGGGCACGGCAAAACGACCCTTGCGAAGGCTTTGCTCGCCCGCATGGAGGCCGAAGGAGTAGCCGCCCACCACGTGGACGGGGACGATTTGCGTGAATTGACAGCGAACGCTGATTACTCCCGGGCAGGGCGAGAAGCGAACATCCGGCGGGCCCAGACTATTGCCCACTACCTGCACAACAAAGGGCACATCGTCGTGGTCTCGCTCGTGGCGCCTTACCGCGCCATCCGCGAAGAACTCAAGGCCGTTGCCGAGGTGACCGAGGTATACGTGCACACCACTGAACTCCGTGGACGAGAAGACCGGGCTGCGAAAGACTACGAGCCCCCCTTGGAGGACTTCATCGACATCGAAACCACGGAACGCTCCGAAGAGGACTGCCTCGCGGCCATCCTGGTGGAAGCACCATTCCCGAAGCCATGAGCCTCGAACCCAAAAAATCGCACGCGCGCCACATCATGAAGAGCATCACGTGGCGCGTGGTGGGCACGCTCGACACCATCCTGCTTGGGTGGCTCATCTCCGGCGACCTCCGCATCGGCGCGACCATCGGCGGCTTTGAAGTGGTCACGAAGATGGTCCTGTATTATTTGCATGAGCGCGCATGGTACAAGTGGGGCTCACTGGGCAGAACCAAAAACGAATCATGATGAACACCGAATACAACTTGAACCACCTCGATGAACTCGAAGCGGAATCCATTTTCGTCATCCGGGAAGTTGCGGCGCAATTCGAGCGGCCGGCCATCTTGTTCAGCGGGGGGAAGGACAGCATTGTGGTGACGCATTTGGCGGCCAAAGCCTTTGCGCCAGCCCGCATCCCCATGCCCTTGGTTCACATCGACACGGGCCACAATTTCCCCGAAACCATGGCGTTTCGGGACGCCTTGGTGGAGCGGTTGAATGCCCGGCTCGTAGTCGGCAGTGTGCAGGAAACCATCGATGCGGGGCGGGTGCAGGAAGAGTCTGGGGTGCACGCGAGCCGCAACCGGCTGCAAACGACCACCCTGCTCGACACCATCGAGGCTCACGGATTTGATGCGTGCATCGGCGGGGCGCGGCGGGACGAAGAGAAGGCCCGCGCGAAGGAGCGGTTCTTCTCGCACCGCGACGACTTCGGGCAATGGGACCCGAAGAACCAGCGGCCCGAATTGTGGAACCTGTTCAACGGTCGGCACCGGCCGGGCGAGCATTACCGAGTGTTTCCGTTGAACAACTGGACGGAGCTCGATATTTGGAACTACATCGCCCGGGAGCAAATCGACTTGCCCTCGCTCTATTTCGCCCACGAACGGGACTGCGTGGTGCGCGGCGAGACCATCCTCGCGTGGAGCGAGTACCTGAACATGCGGCCCGATGAAGTGAAAGAGCGGATGCAAGTGCGGTTCCGGACGCTCGGGGATTTGACCATCACCGGCGCCATCCGCAGCGACGCCGATACCGTGGAAAAAATCGCAGCCGAAGTGGCCGCCACCCGCATCACCGAGCGCGGAGGGCGAATGGACGACCGACGGAGCTCCACCGCCATGGAGGACCGTAAAAAAGAAGGATATTTCTGATGGAGGATAATACGAACAGCCTGCTCCGGTTCACTACCGCGGGCAGCGTAGACGACGGGAAGAGCACCTTGATCGGGCGGTTGCTGCACGACTCGAAGAGCATTTTCGAGGACCAACTGGAAGCCGTGGAAGCGTCGAGTGCCCAGAAAGGACTCGAAACCGTGGACCTGAGCCTGCTGACCGACGGACTCAAAGCCGAGCGCGAGCAGGGCATCACCATCGATGTGGCGTACCGCTACTTCGCCACGCCGCGCCGGAAGTTCATCATCGCGGATACGCCGGGACACATTGAATACACGCGGAACATGGTCACGGGGGCGTCGACTGCGGATTTGGCCATCATCCTCATCGATGCGCGCCACGGCCTGCTTGAACAGACGCACCGGCACAGCTTCATTGCGAGCCTCCTGGGCATTCAGCACCTCGTGGTCTGCGTGAACAAAATGGACCTCGTGGACTGGAGCGAAGAGCGGTTTCGCGATATCGTCGGGGCCTTCCAAAGCTTCAGCTCCCGACTGAACATCCCGGACATCAAGTTCATTCCCATCAGCGCGTTGCTCGGCGACAACGTGGTGGATCCCAGTGCGCACATGCCGTGGCACCACGGGGGCAGCCTGCTGAACCACCTCGAAGAAGTGCACGTCAGCGGCGACCGGAATTTGCAGGATTGCCGCCTGCCGGTGCAGTACGTCATCCGGCCGCAGGTCGACGATGCCCGGGATTTCTGGGGTTACGCCGGCCGCATCGCGAGTGGCGTGTTCAAGCCGGGGGACGAAGTGCTCGTCTTGCCGAGTGGCCGCACGTCGAAGGTGGCCGACATCCGCATCGGTGATCGCTCGATTCCGAAGGCCTTCCCGCCGTTGAGCGTGACGGTGACGCTGGAGGATGACATCGATGTTTCGCGCGGGGACATGATCGTGCGGCAGCACAATCAGCCGGAGGTGGTCAGCCAAATCGACACCCGGCTCTGCTGGCTCGCCGCCACCCCGCTGAACCCCGCCACCCGCTACATCATCCGGCTCGCCTGCAGCGAAGTCCAAGCCAAGGTCAGCGAGGTCCTCTACAAAATCGACATCAACACCCTGCACCGGCTGGAGGAAGACAAGGCCATCGGCATGAACGACATCGCCCGCGTGTCCTTCCGACTCGCCGCGCCCCTGATGGTCGACGACTACCGCGAAAACCGCACGACCGGCTCGTTCATCTTGATCGACCCCGCCTCCGGCGCGACCGTGGCTGCTGGGACCATCCACCTCTGATCCATGTTCGCGCGTTGGAGGGCACGCATCGGGACACCGCCGGTTTACTGGTGGGAACCCCGGGGGCGGCCGAAGCATGGATTTGGCCGCAATTTCGGCGATGAGCTGAACCCCTGGCTGTTCGAGCGCATCAAGGGCTTCACGCCGCGCAAGGCCAAACCCACCTCCAGCGGAAAAACCCTGGCCATCGGCAGTGTCCTCCACCTGGCGCATCCTGGCGACATCGTTTGGGGCAGCGGCCTCAACGGCAAGCTCCGTGACGACCGAGGTGGCATCATCCTCCCTTCCGCCCCGGCGCAGGTGGACTTCCGGGCAGTCCGAGGGCCGCTCACCCGTGATTTGCTGCTGCAGGCCGGTGCCGACGTACCACCCGTCTATGGTGACCCTGCCCTGCTGCTGCGGCAATTCTTCGCGCCTTTGGCCGATTCCGAGCGCCGCGGCACCCTCATCATTCCGCACTACACGGACTATGCGGACACATGTGCCGCTTTACCGGACGATCCCGACCTGCGCATCATGCGGGTCGACGCCCCCGTGGAGGCCATCGTCGATGCCATTAACGGTTCTGCCCGGGTGCTCACGACGGCGTTGCACGGCATCATTGCAGCAGAAGCGCTGGGTGTTCCCGTCACGTTTTTCCGCATGCGGTCGGTTGAAACCCTGTTCAAATACGAGGATTACTTCGCGGGCACCGGACGGAGCCTTACCGCCCCCCCGAACGGACTGCAAGCAGCATTGGACGGGCCCACGTTGCCCGAATGGATGGTGCCGGAACCCTTGACGCGGGGACTGTTGGAAACGTGCCCGTTTTAGCGGCTGCGGCGGGGAAGCCGGCGCACCACGCCCCGCTCTCGTTTGGCCCGCTTTGCTGAAGTCACTGCTGATTCCCAGCCCTGGGCCTTTTGAACTTCGTGCCCAACTGGCCACTTGGGCGAGCTCACTTCCTCGAGCAGCGCCCGCAGCGGATCAGCGATGGCCTCCCGGCCCCATGCATCCGCTGAGTGCGACTTCCATTCCACCCGTTGCTTCAATTCCTGATTCAGCACATGTTGGAACAGGTAATTCAACCCCATCTCAGAGCTATCATCCAGCATCGGCACGTCCAAGTTGTGACCGATTTCCGAGAGGTTACCTACCGAGGTCGCAATGGGGGTAATGCCCAATGACAAGGCTTTCACAAGCACCCCCGAATTCAAATGGTCTTCAAGTCGAGGCACCAAGATGAAATCCGCCGATGCCAGAAAGTCATCTTCCACCAACCCGTACAGCATTCCTTTGTGGACCTTCGCGTTGAATCGCCACTTCCACCAGCGCTCAACAAGCGGCATCAAGAACCGACCGCCGCGCTTGATCGGCAACAGGTGAATGGGGAAGGTGCCATACAGCACTTGGCCCCCAAAATTCTTGGAGAACAACCGAGCAGCTTTGCGGATCATCCGCAATTCGTTCAAGTGACGCGTGGCGCCATATACGAGCAACGTGGGACGTTCAGCGTCCAAGTCGAGGCGCTTGCGCGCGTCTCGAATATCCGGCAATTCCTGCACATAGCGCGGATGCGCAATCACCCGGTGCAACACCCCTTCAAACTTCGGGCACTCGTCACGTGAGTACTGCCCTAGGTGAACCACAGCATCCGTTCGTTCCATCAACCCCAAATAAAGGGTTTCGTAATGGCGGCTATTAATCAAATGCGGTTGCAGGTTGTGCCGGAACAGGATGACTTTGGTCCCCAACGATTGCCACTTTTTCAGCACATCCCAGAACTCCTCCACATCATCCGCATCGATGGGGCGCCAATCAAACAGCGCCTCAGGCCATTGCATCAAAATGACGTCCACCCCGTTCCGCGGCCTCCAAAAGTGAGCCGGCCCCAAGTCCACTTCCGCCTGCAGCTCCTCCCGCAGGATGGCATACAAACTCCCGACGTAGGATTGACCCCAAAAGAGGGAGCGGGACGGCTCCGCAACAGGCAGTATGACGGTCAAAGGGGGCATCGTGAATCAACTCAAGGCACAAAATCGAAGAAACTCCCCTATCGTTATTGGCACTTGGAATGAGGCAGGAACAATTGGAATGAATTGGAGGACATGCAATCGTTCGCATCAACCGCCTTGACCCAATACTTCCCTGAAGGGAGCGCATTCCAACCGGAAGATGGAACCGTGTCTCCTTGCAGAATGAACGCTAGGCCATATGGGGTGGTTCCACCGGAAATCGACGCGTCGATCACCCCATCAGCAGTTGCCGCTCCGGAAGCAGGGGTTACGACGCTCACCCCACTGAAGGTGAACTCGTCGCATCCAGCGAAGGAATCGCCATTGTATGCGAGGAAAGCGGGATCCGAATCACCAGACCAAAAGATCCGGATTTTCTCCACATCTCCTGCATTTGCAGCGGTGATGCCGAGATCATGGAAGTCCATGGTGACTGCACGTATTGGCTTCGTCTGGTTCATCGCCCGATCCGTACCATCCATGGCGAAGTAGTCGGTATCCCAACGTCCGATGGCTCCAACTCCCGTCCAGCCGATGCCCGTTTTGGTGCCAACGAGGTTGTCCTCGCTGTCCAAGAAGCAGATGCTATCAGCACCCAACGGCTCAGCCATTTGAGTGAACAGCAAATCAGGCGTCCCGTCGTTGATGGCATCTTCGACGGGAGACGAGACGGTGAAGTCAAAATCACCGGTCACCACATTGGCGATTCCGGTACCGAAATCCAAACCGCGCGTTCCATCGATCAGATACGCAGCAACCTCGGTGCTGTCGGCTGGCGCCGTAATCGTTCCCACACCACTCGCATTTCCATCAATGGCAGCCCCTAGCATGATGCTGTAGTAAGGCACCACTGACGTGGGCAAATGCGGCACAGTGATGGCGTTCCAATCTCCGGCGGTGTAAGTCACTCCCTGACTATCCAACTCACTGTCGTCCACTCCGGTGGAGTAAGTTGTGCCCCCTGCCTCAAAGCCGAGCATGAGGTTGTGGTCATTCGGATGGACCGCGCTGATGGCGCCATTTTCTGAATACCAATAGCCGTCAAAATCTGTGTGAACGGCCGTCACGGGCGTTTGAGCAAAAGCGCCCAGCGCCATTGACGCAGCACAAGTGGTAAGTGCGAGGCGAATAAATCGAGCCATAATCTGGAAGTTTGTAACAAAGGTATGTGAAAATGTGTTTAATCGCAAATTTCACCCATTCCATATGTGAATTAATAGGTTTCCGCGAAAAAATGACACCTATCACAGGACGACACTAAGTACTCACTCACGCCCTCTATCATGCCCCAAATCACAGAAATGCACGCATTGGAAATGAGAAAGCGGTCTGCGCATGCATCCCCGCACTTATCTTCGCTACATGGCTGATTATACCGCAGAAAACGGCATCGACCTGGAGGCTGAGAAACGTGAAATCCTTCGGCGCTACCGGGGACTTTTGCGTGCAGCCACGCATTCGAAGGACCGGGCGAGCCGCAAGAGCATCCGCCGCGCTTTTGACATCGCCTTGGATGCCCACAAGGACATGCGGCGCAAGAGCGGCGAACCCTACATCTATCATCCGATCAGCGTGGCACGGGTGGTGGCCGAGGAGATGGGACTCGACACCACCAGCATCGTGTGCGCCTTGCTGCATGACACGGTCGAAGACACGTATTTGACCTTAGAAGACGTCGAGCAGCTGTTCGGAAAAAAGGAACGCCACATCGTAGACGGCCTCACGAAAATGGCCGGCGTTTTCGAA
>JALQTD010000115.1 GCA_023264155.1 Flavobacteriales bacterium
CTCCGCACCATCGTGCAGACGCTGCAATCGCCCGAGGTTTCGGTCGATTCGCTGACGGAGTACATCCGCCGCTCTTCCGTGTTGCTCGCCTTCTGTTCGGAGCACCTCAAAGGGACCGAGCAGGAGGTGAAGGACTTGCTCGAACAGCTGGGGATCGGGGACGAGGGGGCCGAGTAGGGTTACTGCTTGCCTTTGTTGCTCAACTGATCGAGGAGGTCGCGGGCGCCGCCACCGCCGGTGAGCTCTTGGATGTCCTGCACTTTTTCTTCTTTCGCTGCTTTTTGGGCGGCGGACAGGCGGTCACTGAACTCCTTGATCTTCGCTTTGTACTCGTCGAAGCCGGGGCAGTCCTTTTCGAGGTTCGCGGCAGCGAGGTCGGCTTCGGCGGACCCTTTGGTTTGCATGCAGGGGCTGGATTCGTCGGCGAGGGCGGTCGTCCATTGCGTGGGCGTCCAGGAGTCGTTGCCTTCCGCGGCGAGGACGCCGTTGAGCTTGCCTAGTTTTTCTTGGAGGCAAGCGCAGGCCGTAGCCGCTGCATCGTCGGCGGGGGCGGTGCCGTCAGTGGTTTCAGATCCGGAGCCGCAGCTCGTCGCGAAAGGAAGGGCGGCGAGGGCCGCGATTGTGAGGAAGTTCGAACGATTCATGTGGGCAATTTGTCCGGCTAAGTTAAGCAGTGGACCGCCGCGTCCGTTCGATTTTAAGGCCAAACCCAATGCGCCCCATCCCGAAACATCACGCGTGTGCCCGCTCGTCGCGTTCTGATGAGCAGCAGCTGGGCGGCAGCTGGGAATTCACCTCGTCCAAGGCGACGACCAAGCCGGCCGCATGGGCCTCCTGATCGAAAGCAGATCAGTCCTCTGTTTCGATGACCACGTGCCGTTCGATGACGCGCTTCCCTTGGTCACTGCCTTCCTCCACCGTGACGTGCATCACATCGCCTTCGTGCAGGATTTTCACCTCGCCGCCCGGGATGGCGATCACGGTATCCACGGCACCTGACTCCACCCCGGCGACGAGCATTTCAATGTCTTCGACGACCACGTCACGCCCGACTCCCGACGGAGCCGTCACCCGACCGATGGCAAAACCGATGCCCGCAAAGGCCAAGCACAGCAAAAAAACAAGCACGTTCTGATTCATGTGACCAATTTAGAGCGCGGCGACACAACTCACCCACTACCTCCCGCGCATTCCTTAAATTTCGCGGCAAACAGTTTGCAACATGAAGTTTTTGGGTCGGATAGCGGTGGTGCTGCTCATCGGAGCAACCTGCCCCAACGTGCCTGTGATGGCGCAAGAAATGAACGTCGCGCACACATGGAACGAACAGGTTCTGGAAGGCATCCGCAACGATTTTGCGCGGCCTACCGTGCACGCGCGCAACCTTTTGCACACGTCCATTGCGATGTACGATGCGTGGGTGGCCTATGACGACGGCCCAGCGTTGCCCTTCTTCCTCGGGAATTCTTTCGGCAATTACGCATGCCCGTTTGATGCCGCGATGTTGCCCATTCCTGAGACGCCGGAGGGTGTGAAGGCCGCGCAAGAGGAAGCGATGAGCTACGCGGTGTATCGGATCATGCAGGAGCGGTTTGCGAATTCGCCGGATGCGGATTTGACCTTGTCGAACATGGAAGACCAAATGGCCGCCTACGGGTACCCCACCAACATCACCTCCACCGACTACATCAACGATGGCCCTGCGGCCCTCGGCAACTACCTCGCCGAACACATCATCGCCATGGGCCTGCAGGACGGTTCCAACGAAGCGAACGACTACGGTCCCACGTGCTACGAGGCCGTCAATCCCAACATCCTTCCCGAATTGCCCGGAAACCCGGACATCATCGACCCCAACCATTGGCAGGCCATCGAGCTTTCTTTGTTCATCGACCAAAGCGGCAACCCGCTGACGGAAGTCCCTGCCTTCGTCGGACCCGAGTGGGGCCGCGTCACCCCGTTCGCACTCGATTCCAGCGACCTCGACTTCATCGAACGCGACGGCTGCACCTTCCATGTTTGGAAGAATCCCGGCGAACCGGTCCACATCGACACCACGAACGGCCTGGCCCTCGACGACGCGTACAAGTGGAATTTCACGATGGTGGCGATTTGGCAATCGCACCTCGACCCCGCCGATGAAGTCATGTGGGACATTTCTCCCGCGGGTCTGGGCACCGACGGCAGCTTCGTGACCGATCCCGCCGACTTCCCCAACTTCTACAACTTCTACGAAGGCGGGCACAGCACCCCCGGCCACGCCATGAACCCCGTCACGGGCGAGCCCTACGCCCCCAACCTGGTGCCCCGCGGGGATTATGCGCGCGCCATTGCGGAGTTTTGGGCAGACGGCCCCGATTCAGAAACCCCGCCCGGCCATTGGTTCACCTTGCTCAACGAGGTCATGGACTACCCCGATTTCGAGCACCGGTGGCGCGGACAAGGGCCGGTCATCGACGACTTGGAATTCACGGTGAAGGCCTATTTGACCCTTGCCGGGGCCATGCACGATAGCGCGGTGGCGACGTGGAGCGTGAAGGGCTATTACGACTACATCCGGCCGGTTTCGGCGATTCGCTACATGGCGGATCAAGGCCAAAGCAGCGACCCCGAACTCCCGAATTACTCCCCCGCGGGCATGCCGCTCATCCCGGGCTACGTCGAGCTCGTGGAAGCCGGCGACCCGTTGCAAGGCCTCCAGGGCGAAAACATCGGGAAGGTCAAGCTGTACACGTGGCGCGGTCCGGATTACGTGGAAGTCCCGCTCATCGACCAAGCCGGTGTGGGCTGGATCCTCGCGGAGCACTGGTGGCCTTACCAGCGCCCTTCGTTCGTCACGCCCCCCTTCGCGGGCTACGTCAGCGGCCATTCCACTTTCTCGCGCGCTGCAGCTGAAATCTTGACGGAATTGACGGGCAGCAACTACTTCCCCGGCGGCCTCGGCACGTGGCACATCGAGCAGAACGAGTTTTTGGTCTTCGAAGAGGGGCCGTCGGTGAGCTTCGATTTGCAGTGGGCCACTTACCAAGACGCGGCCAACGAGAGCGCGCTGTCCCGCATGTGGGGCGGCATTCACCCGCCGATGGACGATGGACGCGGGCGCCAAATCGGCCTCGAAGTGGCCGATGCCGCCTTCTGCAAAGCCGAATCCTTCGTCTTTCCCCAATGGGCCATGGAATGCGGGAACGGCTTCCTGCCGAGCGGCGATTGCGCCGGTGACTTCAACGGCGATGGCGCGCGCGCCTTGGATGATTTGCTCCTGCTCCTCGGAGCGCTCGGCAACCCGTGGACCGGCCCCTACGACCTCGATGGGAGCGGCCTCATCGGCTCGACCGACGTCCTGGACTTCTTGACGCTTTTCAGCACGTATTGCGACTGATCAGCGCACGCTCCGGAAAGTGAGGTTCACGCGCGGATCGTGGACCTTCGCGGTAGCGGGCAGTTGATGCAGCCAGTGGTGCTGCAAGGGGCCGTCCATGACCAGCAGGGAGCCCGAGGGCAGCGGCAACTGAACTTTCTCGCCCGTTACGCGGTGCTTCAAATCGAATCGGCGGGTCGCGCCTAAACTGACGGACGCGATGACCGGGTTGCGCCCCAATTCCGGTTCGTTGTCGGCGTGCCATCCCATGCGGTCCCGGCCGTTCCGGTACCAATTGAGCAGCACGGAATTGAACGGGTGACCGGGGATCAAGTGGTGCACTTCATTCCGGATTTGGGCCAGCAACGGGGACCACGGCAGAGGCTCGTGCTGCACGCCCGCATAGCAATACGTCGCGCCGGCGTCCCCATACCAGGCCACTCGTCGCGGCACTTCGTGGGTCTTGCCGAACATCGTGATGCGCTCGGTCTGCCACGGCACCTCGCCGAGGAGCGCCTCGAGCCAGGACGAAGCACGAGCCGGAGCGATGGCGGTTTCCCACAATCGCACCCGGCCATCCGGGCCGTCGAGTAAGGTCTGAGGCGATGTCATGGTCAGGAAATGAAAACGCCCAGCGGTGCTGGGCGTTTCTTAGTTGCGGGGGCCAGACTCGAACTGACGACCTTCGGGTTATGAGCCCGACGAGCTACCAACTGCTCCACCCCGCGATGTGTTTTCTCCGCCGAAGCGGACGGCAAAGTTAGTGCGGTTTTTTCCCTGTGCAAGGTTTTGGCCTAAATCTTTTTTCAATCGCGCATCAGCCGCCACCTGCGGACTACCTTTGCCCTTGCTACCCGCCCGCATCATGGCCGAACAACCCACTCCCCCGCCATCCCCGCGCAAGCCGCTCGTGGAGAACCACGAAGTCGACGCTTCGAAAGCGCCTTGGGAATTGCCCACCCCTGCCCTCGACGCTCCTGAGGGACACCGGGCGGGATTCGTCAACATCATCGGCTCGCCCAACGTGGGCAAAAGCACGCTGATGAATCAGCTGGTCGGCACGCGTTTGAGCATCATCAACAAGAAGGCCCAAACCACGCGCCACCGCATCATGGGCATCGTGAACGACCCCATGTGGCAGATCGTTTACAGCGATACCCCAGGCGTGCTCGACCCCGCCTACAAGCTGCAGGAAGGCATGATGAAATTCGTGCGGACCGCCTTGCAGGATGCCGATGTGCTCCTCGTGGTGACCGACGTGTTCGAAGATGCGCTGGCCGATCCGCAGACCTGGGACAAGATCACGAAGATGGGCTTGCCAACCTTCATTTTGATCAACAAGATTGATTTGGGCGACCAGGCGCGCGCAGCTGAACGGGTGGCCTATTGGAAGGACCAAATGCCGTCCGCCACCGTCGCCCCCATCAGTGCCCTCCACGGCTTCAACCTCGACTCCCTGCTCGAGCGCATCGTCGAATCCTTGCCCGAAGCACCGCCCTATTTCCCCAAAGACGAACTAACGGATAAGCCCATGCGCTTTTTCGTGGCCGAAATCGTTCGGGAAAAAATCCTGACCCACTACAAGCAGGAAATCCCCTACTCCTGTGAAGTCGTGGTGGAGTCCTATGTCGACGAAGGCGCCCTCGTAAAAATCGGGGCCGAAATCCGGGTCGCTCGGGAAACGCAGAAACAAATCGTCATCGGCGCGCGCGGCAACATGATCAAGCGGGTCGGCACCGATGCGCGCCGGGACATCGAAGTCCTGATCGGCAAAAAAGTGTTCCTCGACCTGTATGTGCGGGTGGACAAGGACTGGCGCGACGACGAATCGAAGCTCCGCCGGTTCGGGTACTTCGACTGATCGCCGTTCATTCCGTCGAAATCGCCGAACTTCGGAGCATGGTGGTCTTCCCTCCCGCAAAGTTGAACCTCGGGCTATTCGTAACGGGCAAGCGCGCGGATGGATTTCATGCGCTCGAGAGCGTGTTCGTGCCGATTGATTGGTGCGATGTGTTGGAGCTGACACCGGCGGCGGCCGCGGATGCCGGTTCCGGACTGACCACCGCATACTCCGGCCTGCCTATTCCGAAGTCAAGCAGCGCGAACCTCATCGAACGGGCCCATGCCGCCTTGCTGGCCGCAGGTGCCACCCTGCCGCCCGTTCATGCCCACCTGCACAAGGTGCTCCCGATGGGGGCCGGACTCGGTGGCGGCAGTTCCGACGGCGCCTGGATGTTGCGGGCCTTGAACCGATGGGCCGGACTGGGCGCCGATGCGTTGCACGCAGCCGCTGCCGAACTCGGTTCGGACTGCCCGTTCTTCCTGCACGACGGCCCGGCCTTCGTCCACGGCCGGGGCGAGCACCTCGAGCCGTTGGCGGCCGGAAGCTGGCAGGGCTGGCCCATCGCCGTGGTCCACCCTGGTGCGCACGTCAGCACCCGCGACGCGTTTGCTCGGGTGGAAGTCGGCCCCGCGGCGATGGATTTGCGCGGGTTGGCGGAATTGCCGGTGGAAGCCTGGCACGACGCCGGGGTGGCCAACGCCTTCCAACCTGGCGTCGCCGCCCAATTCCCGTTGGTCGCCGAAGCCCTCGAGCACGTGGCACCGGGTGCGGCATACCACCAAATGACCGGGACGGGCTCTGCGGTCTTTGCCTTGTATCCCAGCGCCGAACGCGCCCTCGAGGTGGCGGATCGCGCCCAGCAAAAGGGCTGGGCTGCCTGGTCGGGGCGGCTGTAAGGAACGTATGTTTGCGCCATGATGCAGTGGAAAACGATGGCCCTGGTGGGCTTGCTTGGTTTGGCCGCGTGCGCGGCGCCGGAGGCGGAAGGGTTGCGGGTGAGTCTGGGGCGGGAGGACGCCGGGGCGGATGCCTATGGGATGCGGCAGTATGTTTTGGCCTACCTCAAAACGGGCAGCGTGCGCTCGGAGAACGCGGCGGAGCTGCAGCAGGCGCACATGGCCAACATCGAACGCATGGCGGAGGCCGGGCAACTTGTGCTCGCCGGGCCCTTCCTCGACGGCGGTGCGGTGCGCGGGATTTACATCTTCGACACACCTTCGGTCGACAGCGCACGGGCCTGGACGGCCACCGATCCTGCGGTGCAGGCGGGCGTGTTCGACATGGAATTGCATCCGTGGTACGGCAGCGCGGCCTTGCTCGCCGTCAACGAACTGCACAATCAGCTTGCAGACCGGTCCATAACGGACTGATTATTTGGGCGCCAGCCGGTAAAGGACCACGCCCAACGCCCCGAACAGCAAGTTGGGCAACCACGCGCTGAACAACCACCAAACCTCGCGGTCCCACCCCTCTGGAATCGGCGCCTCCGCCGCGTAAACGGTGATGAGCTTCCACGAGAACACGTAGGCGAACGCGATGAGGACG
>JALQTD010000116.1 GCA_023264155.1 Flavobacteriales bacterium
GGTGACCTTCACGGCGACCGACGACTGTGGCAACGCGACGAGCACGACGGCCACGTTCACGATCGAAGACACGACGGCACCAAGCATGGACACCACAGCGGCTGACGCGACGGTTGAGTGCGACGGCGCCGGCAATGACGCGGAGTTGCAAGCATGGCTCGCCAACAACGGTGGGGCAGCGGCGAGCGACGTCTGCGGCGGCGTGACCTGGTCGAACGATTTCGCTGGTCTCAGCGACGATTGCGGCGCGACCGGTTCAGCGACGGTAACGTTTACGGCGACCGACGACTGCGGCAACGCCACTTCGACCACGGCGACCTTCACGATTGAAGACACGACGATTCCCGTGTTCGATGGCATGGAGGAGTTCACCGAAGCTTCATGCGACCAGATTTCGGATCCCTACGACGCGACCCAAGTGCCGTTTGCGTTCACCGCATCTGACGCGTGCAGCGATGTCACCTACGAGGTGGTCACAGCACAGTTGGCTTCCGGTGGATGCCCCGGCACGTGGATCCGGTTGTGGGAGGCAGTGGATGCCTGTGGCAACCGCTCAGAAACGGCGTATCAATACGTAACGATGCACGATTTGGAAGCGCCGGTGGTGGTGGCTCCAGCAGACATCACGGTGGACATGTTGCCGGGTCAGTGCCTCGGTTTCATTGACCCGGTCGTAACGGGTACGGGTTCGGTAACGGATAACTGCGCAGGTGGCTGGGGCTACTCCATCGAGTTGGAGTACTACGATTTGCCGCCGGTTCAGGTGTGCAGCGCTGCGGATGGCACGCCTGAGGGGACTTACACGGTCACCCGGGTTTGGCGCGCAGCTGACTACTGTGAGAACCTCGATTCAGCACTCCAAGTAATTACTGTTCAGGATGTTGTGGCTCCGCAAGTGACGCTTTCGAACATGCCGCAGGACATCACGTTGTACCTCGATGAGGCCTGTGAAGTGGATTACAGCGTAGCCGCTTTGGGCGAGCCGACGGTGGATGTGACCGATCAGTGCGATTCGGATGTGCCCGTGGTGAAGACGATCACCGATGGGGATGCTCAGCCCTTGTGCTCAGGCCAAAGCGGAAGCTTCACCGTCGAGCGCGTCTTCTTCTACGCAGCCGAGGACGACTGCATGAACACCGGTACCGCTATGCACATCCAACACATCACGGTGCTGGATACGATTGCTCCGGTGGTGGATTTGGCCCACTATGTGTCAGTGAATTGCGCGGACTATGACCCGCAAGCCATCTACGGCGGAACGATTTACGACAATTGCACGGGGGTAGACATCCAAATCCAGAACATCGAAGCGACGGGCGGCTGCCAGCTTCCTGTCGGCGAGTGGGATCGCTACTACACCGTAACCGACGAATGTGGCAACCAAACCGTATTCGAGCAGGTCATCACCCTCATCGACGAGACGGCTCCAACGGTTGATTCCTTCGATTGCGCGCCGGATGTGACGGTTAACTTGGACGATAACTGCGCGGCTGATTTGAGCCCTGCGGCTTTGGGCGAGCCCAACTTCACGGCCTTTGACGACTGCAATGCTGCAGGTGATTTGAACACGAGTGTGACCTTCGCGGATGGCGCACCCACTTACTTGTGTGCAACGGATGGCGTCGGTTCTTACATGTTTACGCGGACTTGGACCGTCGAGGTGTGGGACCATTGCGACAACATGACCACGGTTTCTTGTGACCAAACCATCACGGTCCAAGACGTCACAGCCCCGACCATGGACGTGGCTGCGGCTGATGCGACCGTCGAGTGCGATGGCGCCGGAAACGATGCAGCATTGCAAGCTTGGCTTGCGAGCAACGGCGGTGCTTCCGCATCGGATGCATGCAGCGACGTGACTTGGTCGAACGACTTCGCTGGCCTCAGCGACGACTGCGGCGCGACGGGCGCAGCGACGGTGACCTTCACGGCGACCGACGACTGCGGCAACGCGACGAGCACGACGGCTACGTTCACGATCGAAGACACGACGGCACCAAGCATGGATGTAGCCGCGAGCAACACCACGGTGGAATGTGACGGAAACGGCAACGACATCGAATTGGAAGCGTTTATCGATGGCCACGGTGGAGCTGCCGCTAGCGACGATTGTGGCGGTGTGACTTGGAGTTTCTCCATTGACAGCACCGCACCGGGTTGCGGAGGAACGCAGGTTACCACGGTCACGTTCACGGCGACCGATGAGTGCGGCAATGCATCCTCTACGACTTCGGATTTCATCATCATCGACACGACTGCTCCAAGCATGGATGTGGCAGCGGCTGACGCAACGGTGGAATGCGACGGCGCCGGCAATGACGCTGACTTGCAAGCTTGGCTTGCGAGCAACGGCGGTGCAGCAGCGAGCGACGTTTGCAGCGGTGTGACTTGGACGAACGATTTCGTGTCCTTGAGCGACGATTGCGGCGCTACGGGCACCACCACGGTGACGTTCACCGCGACCGACGACTGTGGCAACGCGACGTCCACTTCGGCGACGTTCACCATTGAAGACACCACGGCACCGAGCATGGATGTGGCTGCGGCCGACCTGACGGTCGAATGCGATGGATTCGATAACACCGGTGAACTCACGAACTGGTTGAACAGCAATGGCGGTGCTTCGGCTTCCGATGCGTGCAGCGGTGTGACGTGGACCAACGACTTCGTGTCGTTGAGCAACGATTGCGGTGCTACGGGCTCAGCGACGGTAACGTTCACGGCGACCGACGACTGCGGCAACGCGACGAGCACGACGGCTACGTTCACGATCGAAGACACGACGGCACCAAGCATGGAGACCGCAGCGGCTGATGCCACGGTTGAGTGCGACGGCGCCGGCAACGACGCGGAGTTGCAAGCTTGGCTCGCCAGCAACGGCGGTGCCGCAGCAAGTGACGCGTGCAGCGGCGTGACGTGGACGAATGACTACGACGCGTTGAGCGACGGATGCGGCGAGACGGGTGCGGCGACGGTGACCTTCACGGCGACCGACGACTGCGGCAACGCGACGAGCACGACGGCTACGTTCACCATCGAAGACACGACGGCACCTGTGGTCGATGAAGTGGCAACGGGAGTGGCGAACGGCGAGTTCGTCGAGGCCTGCGCTACGGATGTTTGGGGAACGATTGATATCCCAGCAGCGGCGAACCTCGTGGTGACCGACGCGTGTGCAGGTGATGTGGACGTGACCTTTACAGAGGTGACTTCAGGCCAATACGCACCCCTCGAAGATGGAACGAGCTTCTGCGCGGCTTCGACGCCAGCAGCCATGCCGGACGGACAGACGTGCGACAACTTCGACCCGCATGCGGTTCGGATGTTCAACCTGCCAGGCGGTGAATTCTTCACCATGATCGACGGTTTGGTCACCAACCACCCCGACGGTACACGCACGGTCGAAGTCACGGTGGCGGCTGTGGACAACCCGAATGCGGGATGGACGATGCAGGTCGACTTGAATGCGGAACTCGACTGGGAGGGATGGATTGCCCAACCGGGTGCACAGACCTTCAACAGCGACTGCTTCGACAACCACGAAGAGTGGTACTACCACGTGGTCCAAAACACGAGCTCAGCCATCGGTTGGGGGGATTACAGCGGCGCGGTGTTGAGCTTGACCCACCAGCCGGGCAACGAGTTCTACGGATGGCAGTTTGGCATGGGTGCGAACAACCACAATGCGAACTTCGGTTACTGGGGTTGGTTCTACTGGGAAGGCACCATCAATGGCCAGTTCGAAGCAGGATCGGGTTCGATGCACGGGGATTTGGACTGCACGATGCCATATGACATTGAGCGGACTTATGTGTCGACCGACTGCGCGGGCAATGTGAACACCTTCAGCTACACCGTGGCAGTGAATGGTGGCGGTTGCCAGCCGCTTGTTCCGCCGTTCACCGGCAACCCGGGCATCGATGTGGACTGGGGTGACCAGGAGACCGATAGCAACGGCAGCATCAGCGGCGGCATCGACGATCCGAAGGATGACCGGGGGCCGATCAAGGTGCTCGGTTTGAACCCGAACCCGACGGATGAGCACGCGTACTTCCAGTTCGTGTCAGAGGAGCGCTTGCAGGTCGCAGTGCAGCTCTTCGACATGACGGGCACGATGCAGGCCAGCCTCTTCGAAGGCACGGTTCAGGCCGGTCAGCGCATGCAGTTCGAGGTCAACGTTTCGACGCTCCCAGCAGGATTGTACCAAATTCGCATCGCTTCCGCGGTTCAAATCGTCAACACGAAGTTGATGGTCATGGACTGACGGAAGGAGATCGGATTCCCCGATGGAAAGGGCTGCCCGCGAGGGTGGCCCTTTTTTTGTGAAAGGGAATGGGATTTGGTCCGGGGCATCGGAACTTTGCGGCATGGCTGCAGTCCGACACCCCCGCGAAACGTATGCGTCCACGACGCGCATCGTGATGCCTAACGACACGAATACCCTCGGGAACTTGATGGGGGGCAATTTGCTCAACTGGATGGACGAGACCGCAGCCATCAGCGCCATGCGGCACAGCCGGCGGGTGTGCGTGACGGCTGCGGTGAACAACGTGAGCTTTCAGCGGCCGATTGCCTTGGCGGATGTGGTGACGGTGCACGCGGAGGTTTCGCGTGCGTTCAGGTCGTCGATGGAGGTGTACCTGCGGGTGAGCGTGGAGAATCCGGTGAACGGCGAGTCGTGTATTTGCAACGAGGCCATGTACACCTTTGTGGCCGTGGATCAATTCAATGCGCCCATCCAGATTCCGGAGGTCGAGCCGGAGACTCCGGAGGAGCGGGAACGGTTTGAAGGGGCATTGCGGCGGCGGCAGTTGCGGCTGATTTTGGCCGGAAAGTTGGAGCCGGCCCAAGCCACCGAACTCAAGGCATTGTTCTCGTGAGCCCTCAGTACACCGGAGGAACAATGCGTGAACAATATGTGAATTTCTGTCACTTTATCGAATCTGACAATGCATTTCAGCAGTGTTGAGGCGGGCATTCGCGGCTGAATCGCATTGCATTGTACGTTTGTTTGAACCTGTTTTTCTGCGTATGGTGAACAATCGTATATCGTGGTGCCTGTTTTTTTTCGCGACCACTTTTGCTTCGGCGGTTTGGGGCCAAACCGCTCAGCGCTATTCCGCTTTTGACCGTGAGATTTGGAAGCAAGCGGCCGAGCAAGATTTGGAGACGGCCTTTGATCAGGCCTTGAACGACTTGGGGCGGCGAGTCACAGAAGGGCTGCCGGTGATTGACCAAGCATACCAACTGGGCTATTGCTCAGGAATGATGGGGTCGCCGGTGGAATCCCAGTATTGGTATGGCATGGCCTATAACGCGGTGAAGGCGCTAGGCGAGCCGAGGGACGAGGAGGAGCGGGAGTTCTTATCTGCGCTTTTGAACAACTTGGGGGTCGTGGAGATGAACTTGCAGGAGAATGCCTCCGCCGTGAAGTTTTTCGACGAGGCGAGGGCATTGGCGGAGCAAATGGGCGATGAGCGTGGCGTGCGTGAGACCTTGCTCAACCAGGCCGTGTTGTTGACGAGGATGGGCAGCTACGACGATGCAGAGCGCACTTACCAGTTGGTGAAGGATTTGTATGAGGCCGATGGGGATGCGGTGAGTTTGGCTTTCATCCGCTACAACGTGGGGCGGTTGTACGAGGAGTCAGGGCAGTGGGAGGCTGCGCTTGGCGAGTTCTACGAAGTGGAGAATGCGTTGTTTGCCCGGCAGGACACTGTACGGGCTGCATTCAGTTGCTTTGAACAAATCAAGGTGTTGAACCGGCGGTGTGAAGCCCAGCGGCTGAACGAGGCGGTGGACCGGTTTGACGCGAAGTATGCAGGCCAAAACCAGCCCGCGATTGCCTTCGCTACCGCCCTCGGTCATGCCGCTCGTGCCATTCATGCCGGCGATGCGCGGGGCGGGAAGGAATCGTTGGATGCTGCGACTCGGATTTGGTCAGAACAGCAAGATGCCTTGCGGGGATTTGAAGATTGGAAAATCGACCTCCTCTATTCGGAGAGTTTGCTGCACGCGCTTCAAGGTGATTACCGCGGCATCGAACAGGTCATCTTCTCCATGGATGAGGAGACGAAGGCGTCGCTGGAAAAGGTGGGGCAGGACCGGGCGGTACAGCGCGCGCAAGTCAGCCAATGGATTGAATACATGGCCGAGCTGCGTGGCGAACGTGATCGCCAACAGAATGCGCAGGCGATCCAGATCCGCAACGGACTCATTTTATTCGTTGCCGCTTTTAGCACAGTGCTCGGCATCATCGGCTACCGGCAGCACCGAAAAGGCCAGCGGTTCCTCATCGGCATCATTTCCCGGCGCGTCCGGAAAAACATCGACGAAGCGTTCGACGAAGCCAACTCCGCTGAGGGGGAGGAGCCGCCGACGTTCACGGACTTGTTCGAGCAGATCGAGGACCTGATGAAGAAGAAACAACCTTATTTGGATGCGGATTTGTCGGTGGGCGGATTGGCCCAAATGGCGAAGGCGAACTACACCTACACCTCCCGCGCCATCCAAGCTGGGGCCGGGCTTGGGGTTGCGGACTACATCAACCGCTACCGCGTGGATTACGTGATGGAGCTCATGCTCAATCCGAAGCACAGCAACCGCAGCTTGGAGCACCTTTCGGAGATGAGCGGTTTCAACTCGGTTTCCACCCTGTACCGGCAGTTCAAGCGGTTCGCGGGCGTGACGCCGGGGGTGTTCCGGAAGAC
>JALQTD010000117.1 GCA_023264155.1 Flavobacteriales bacterium
GAGCGTTACCACGCCATGCACCACCCGTTCACCTCGCCCAAGCCGGACCACTTCGACCTCATCGACACCGACCCCGGTGCGGTGCGCGCGAACGCCTATGACATGGTCATCAACGGCGTGGAAATCGGTGGCGGTTCCATCCGGATCCACGACCGGGCCATCCAAAGCCGCATGTTCGACCTGCTCGGGTTCACGCCCGAGGAGGCGGAGGCGCAGTTCGGCTTCTTGATGAATGCCTTCACGTACGGCGCACCGCCTCACGGGGGATTGGCACTCGGTTTCGACCGGTTGTGCTCGTTGTTTGGCGGCAGCGATTCCATCCGCGATTTCATCGCCTTCCCGAAGAACAATGCGGGCCGCGACGTCATGATCGACGCGCCCAGCCCCATCGACGATGCGCAGTACAACGAGTTGTACCTTCGTTCCACCGCAAACGACGCGGAAAAAGCCTAAAAAACTCAGAACATGTACCCACCTGAATTGGTAGCCCCCATGCGCGAAGACCTGACACAAGTCGGGTTCACGGAATTGACCACCTCCGAGGCCGTTGATGCAGCCCTCGCTGAATCGGGAACGGCACTGGTGGTGTTGAACAGCGTTTGCGGCTGCGCGGCCGGTTCCATGCGGCCTGCCGTCAAGCTCGCCGTGCAGCACAGCCACGTGCCAGCCCACTTGTACACGGCGTTTGCCGGTGTCGACCGGGATGCCGTGGACCGTGTGCGCCAATACATGCTGCCCTACCCGCCGAGCTCACCGAGCATCGGTTTGTTCAAGGACGGCAAGCTGGTGGCCATGGTGGAGCGCCACCACATCGAAGGCCGCACGGCTGAAATGATTGCGGACCACCTGAAGTTGGCCTTCGACGAATTCTGCAAGTAATCCCCGAGCATGGCGCGCATTCTGACGGGCATCCAAGCGACGGGCACGCCCCACTTGGGGAACATTTTGGGCGCCATACGGCCGGCGATTGCCCAGGCGAACGATCCAGCGAACGAGTCGTTCCTCTTCATCGCCGATATGCATTCCTTGACCCAAATCAAGGACGCCAATGCCTTGCGCGAGAACACTTACGCGGTGGCAGCGGCCTGGATGGCCTTCGGTTTGGACACCGAGCGCTCGGTCTTTTATCGGCAAAGCGACGTCCCGGCAGCCGCTGAGCTCGCCTGGTACTTGAACTGCTTCTTTCCGGTGAGCCGCCTGGAATTGGCCCACAGCTACAAGGACAAGATGGCCCAGTTCAAAGACTCAGGTGCGGCGGCTTCGGTGAACACCGGTTTGTTCACCTATCCGATGCTCATGTCCGCGGACATCCTGCTGTACGATGCGGAACAGGTGCCGGTGGGCAAGGACCAAAAGCAACACCTCGAGTTCACGCGGGACGTGGCGAGCCGATTCCACAACGCCATGGGCACGGAGGTTTTCGTGCTGCCCGAAGCGGTGATCCAAGAATCGGTCATGCTGGTGCCCGGTTTGGACGGCAACAAGATGTCCAAATCCCGGGACAACACGCTCAACATTTTCGACGACCCGAAGGCGCTGAAGAAGCGGATCAACAAGGAAATCGAGACCGACGGCACCGCCCTCGAGGACCCGAAGGACCCGGATGCGAACCCCGTCCACGCGCTGTACGCGCTCATTGCGGGGGCTGCCGAAGCCGAACACATGGCCGAGCAATTGCGAGCGGGCGGTTACGGCTGGGGGCACGCGAAGAAGGCCCTGCTCGAGGCCGTCGTGGACGGCTTTGCCGCAGAGCGCGACACCTTCAACCGCTTGATGGCCGATCGCGGGGCGCTCGACGAGGCGCTGCGGGCTGGGGCTGAGCGCGCAGAGGGGGTGGCGCATGAGGTCATGAACCGGGTGCGGGTGGCCTTGGGGTACGGGGCGCGTTAAGCCATTTTTGGCACGGTGATTGCCAAAAGCGGCGAGGTCCTTCGTCGTTTTTTAACCTTTCACCGACATGAAATTGATCCTTTCCCTGAGTGCGGCCCTCCTGTTCAGTGCTGCTGGTTTGGCCTCCAACGAAAAGCCACTCGAATCCGCCATCGACCACGTGGTGGTGTACCAGCAAGGCGCCCAAGTGGAGCGCATCGCCGATTTCAACTTCAGCGCCGGGCGGTCCGCCCTCGTCTTCACGGACTTGAATACCGCCATCGACCCCGCCCAACTGCGGGTCACGGGAAACGGCGAATTCACGGTGCTGAGCATTTCCCACCGCTACCACACGGACACCCTTTCAGGCGGCGCGTCGGCGGCCGCACGCGAAACCTTGCAGCGTGACCGGAACGAAAAGTCGAAGGCCATCAACCGCCTGAATGCACGGCGCGTGATTTACGACCGGGAGGAGAGTTTGTTGCTCAACAACCAGAATTTCACGGTCAAGGACAGCGGGGTCGATTTAGCGCGGCTCATGGAGGCGGATGCCTTTTTCCGCGAGCGGTTTATGGCCGTGTTGGAGGGGCGGCAGGAGATTGATTTGGCCATTGAAACGCTCAACGAAGAGATCCAGGCATTGGATCGGCAGATGGGCCAATTGCCCCAATTGCGCACCGCGACTTCGCTTGAAGTCCTCGTTAACATCGAAGCCGAGGGAACCGGCAAGGGCAAGTTGCTGCTGTCTTACTGGATGGCGAATGCAGGTTGGACACCTTCCTACAATGCTCGCGTTGAAGACATTACGGATCCGCTGAAGCTGGAGTACCAGGCCATGGTGCACCAAAACACGAACGAGGATTGGGAAGACGTCAGCATGAGCATCGCCACCGGGACGCCGAGCAAAAACCGCACGAAACCCACCCTGCAACCGCGTGTCCTCGATGGAGCATACAACGGCCGGCCGGTCGGTCCGGCCTCCGCAAACGCTTGGCTCCGCGCCCAACCCTACAACCCAAATGTCAACCAAGTCCGCGGGCAATTGTACGACGCCCAAGGCAGCCCCCTCGTCGGCGCTCGGGTCGTGGCGCAAGGCACCAACGTTTCAACGGTGACGGACATCAACGGCTTCTACACCATGGCCGTGCCGACCAATTCCATGAACATCTCGTATTCCGCCCCGGGCTACACGGTGGAGAACCTGGCCATCTCAAATCCCGTCATGAACGTGGCGCTCGCGCCCGCCCAGCTCGATGAAGTCATGGTGGTCCAAGACATGGCCGAGGAATCGCTGTTCGGCGGACGGGAGCGGCGACGCGAGGACTTCTCTGATGAACCCGCCATGAACTTCGCAGCGGTGCAAGTCGGCCATTCCCCCACGTCCACGCGGTTTGACATCGGTGCGCGGCACGACATCCCCTCCGATGGAAAACCCCACGCCGTCCGGATCAAAGACCACGCGATTCCCGTGGAGTACCTGTACCAAGTCACTCCGAAGTTGGATCCTCAAGTCTACCTGACCGCTCACTTCACGGATTGGGAATCCCTCGACCTGCTCGACGGACGGATGCACATCTACTTCGAGGACGACTACGTGGGCGAAAGCCAACTGCAGCTGAACTTCGTCGAGGACACCTTGTCCATTTCCCTCGGGCCCGACCCCGGCATCCAAGTGCGCCGCAAGCGGATCGAACGGGAAAACAACACCAACTTGTTGAGCGGGCGCCATGAATACATCCGCGCGTACGAATTCTCCATCACGAACCGGAAACGGGCCGAAATCCACATCGAGGTGGAAGATCAGCTGCCCCTCGCAAACAACGAGGAAATCGAAATCACCGCCACGAAATCGTCGGGCGCCGAGATCGATGAGGAAACCGGCCTCGTGGTGTGGGACCTCGAGATTCCCGCGGGCAAAACCGAGGAGTGGGTGTACCGGTACGAAGTCCGCTCACCCCGCGAATTGCCGCTCTCGGTGGATTAATCGACGATGGGGGCGCCGTATTTGTCCTGGTACTTCCTGTAAAGCTGGCGCTGGCGTTGGTCGAGGTCGATTTCACGGCCTTCGATGAACGCCAGCGACACGCGGTTTGAGCGCATGTCGAGGGCGTCGCCGTCCGACACGAACAGGGTCGCGGTCTTGCCCGTTTCGATGGAGCCCCAGTGGCGATCGATGCCCAGGATTTGGGCCACATTGAGGGAAATGGCGCGCACGGCTTGCTCGTAGGTCAGGCCATACGCCGCCGCTGTACCCGCGTAAAACGGCAAGTTCCGCGTGTTCATGTGCTCCATGCCTCCTGCGCATTGGATGCCGTACAGCACGCCTTCGTCTTCGAGCAGCTTCGGCAGGCGATAGGCCAAATCCACATCGTCTTCCGGCAACCGCGGCAACGCATGCGTCCGGTTCAACAGCACCGGAACATCGTTCTCGCGCAACAGGTCCGCCACCAAATACGCCTCGCTGCCCCCGACGATCACCACCCGCGAAAGCCCCTGAGCCCGCTTGAAATGCACCGCATCGGTGATGCCGCGGGCATCCTCCACGTGGATGTACACATTCCCTGCGCCATCCCAAACCCCGCGCATCGCCTCCAAGCGCACATCCCGTGGCGTCCGAATGTCGCCGGCCACCGGCTCGGGATGTCCCTCCGCGTAGGCCTTGGCTTCCTCGAAGAAATGCTCGATTTCGAGGCACTGTTGGTCGTACGACTTCGAGCGAACGACGTCGATCATGCCGTGTTCCCGGTGGCGGTGGTACGCACGCGGCCAATTCACGTGCACCCCGTCCACGGTCCGAATCGCCGCATCTTCCCAATTCCACGCATCGAAATGCACCACACAGGATGACCCGCTGATGACGCCACCTTGCGGCGTGGGCTGTCCGAGCAGGACGCCGTTCGTGCGCACCGTCGGTGTGACTTCGCTGTCGGTGTTGTAGGCGATGAGGCTGCGCACGTGGGGCTTGAAGGTGCCCACCTCAGCGAAATCTCGTGTCGCCCGGACCGCTTGGATTTCTTGAAGTCCCAACGTCGTGTTGGCGGCGATGAAGCCGGGGTAGAGGTGCCGGCCACTGACGTCGATGACCCGCCGGTACCGGCCGGGGTCGGCGTCCCGTTCCCGTCCCACGTAGTCAATCTTGCCGTCCCGCAAGCCGATGGCCGCGCCTTCGATGACGTCCCCCGTTCCGAGGTGCGCAATGCCTCCGAGCAGGAGGATGGACTCGCTCTGCGGGGCCGCAGGCGTCGGTTGGGCGCTCACGGACGATTTAACGCCCCAAATCGCCACGAAAATCAAAATCAAGCTATAGACCCTCATCGCGTTTCTTCTAAGTCTGTGTCACAGTGGTAATGGAAGGGCGCCGACCTTTCGGGTTGACGTCGGACGTCGCTTGGATCGGCCAACATGGCCTGAATCAACCGGGCGCGCTCCACGCGGATGGCTTCCCGCATCTGCGCATCCTCCTCCGCATCGTATTCGCAACGGCCATCCACCCACGTTTGTACTGCGCGCGTGTAAATGCTCATGGGGTGGCCGTCCCAAAGCACCAAATCGGCATCCTTGCCCGGGGCAATCGAGCCGACCCTGTCATCAATGTGCAGCATCCGTGCAGGATTGAGGGTCACGAACTTCCAGGCCTCCTCCTCTGAAACGCCCCCGTACTTGATGGCCTTGGCGGCTTCCTGGTTCAACCGGCGCGCCATTTCTGCGTCGTCAGAATTGAAACCCGTCAACACGCCTTGACCGTGCAGCACCGCTCCGTTGTATGGAATGGCATCCTTGACCTCGTACTTGTACGCCCACCAATCACTGAAGGTGCTGCCCGCCGCACCGTGCTCCGCCAGCTTGTCCGCGAGTTTGTACCCTTCGAGGATGTGCGTGAACGTGTTGATGCGAAAGCCCAAGCTATCGGCCATGTGCATGAGCATGTTGATCTCGTCTTGCCGGTAGCTGTGGCAGGTGATGTGGCGCTCTCCGCGCAGGATTTGGGCCAAAACCTCCAGCTCCAAATCCCGACGAGGCGGCACCGGCGGCTCCCCCCTCCGGAACACCTTCCGGGACCAGTCGCTCACTTCCCGCTCGTGCACCCGCCACGCCTCCGCATACTCCGCTGCTGCCAAAAACCGCTCGTAAAACACCTGCTCCACACCCATTCGGGTCTGCGGGAACCGCGTGGTGTAGTCCGGGCCCCAGTTGCTTTGCTTCACGTTTTCACCCAGCGCAAACTTGATGAATGGCGGCGCATCGGCGTAGAGCATCTCCGCGGGCGTTGCACCCCACCGCAACTTGATGAGCGCGCTCTGCCCTCCGATGGGATTCGCTGAGCCGTGGAGGATCTGCGACGTGGTGACCCCGCCCGCCAATTGCCGGTAGATGTCGATGTCTTCGGAATTGATGACGTGCTGCAAACTGACTTCTGCACTGCTCGATTGCGTGCCCTCGTTGATGCCGCGCGTGGCCGCGATGTGGCTGTGCTCGTCGATGATGCCGCACGTGAGGTGCATGCCACGGGCATTGATGGTTTCGAGGTCGGCGGGCACGGGCTGTTTGCCGAAGTAAGTGGCGGGGTCGAGGTCCACTCCTACGGCGAGGATTTGGCCTTCATGGATGAGCACATCCGCCGAAGCGAGGGTGCCTTCCAGTTCATTCGTCCAAACCGTCGCCCCCTGGAACAGCACCGTCCTCGGGGCAGGACGCTCGGGGCGGCCGTACGCCATGAACGGATAGGTCAACGGCCCCAAGACCGGCGGCGCTACCTCGGTGCTGTCAGCCGTTGCCTTGACCGGCTCCTCCTCGTCCGACTGGCGAATGGCGCTCCAAACAAACGGCT
>JALQTD010000118.1 GCA_023264155.1 Flavobacteriales bacterium
GTTTGCGGCCTTGCCAGCAGGCACCATTGAAGCCGTGTTGGCCGACATCGACTTGCTCACGGCCATCCTCACCTACCACGTCGTAGGCGGCACGACCCTTAGCACCGACCTCATGGACGGCATGAGCGTGGAGACCTTGAACGGCGAAAGCGTGGACGTGACGATCAACACGGAGGGCGTGTTCATCAACGAGGCGGAAGTGATTTTGGCGGACATCCTCGCGGACAACGGCGTGGTGCACGTCATCGACGCGGTCTTGTTGCCACCCGTGGGCGTGACGGAAACGGCAGCTGTGGAATGGGGTGTTGCTCCCAACCCCGCTGTGAGCCAAGTGCGCTTGACGAATTGGCCCGTAGCGAGCACCGACATCCAAATCCTGAACAGCGTGGGACAGGTGGTTTCCCAATCCCCTGCGGCCAACGGCTGGATGAGCGTGGAGGGCTTGCCTGCGGGCGCCTACTTCATCGGGGCTC
Organism: Flavobacteriales bacterium; assembly: GCA_023264155.1. Taxonomy (GTDB): domain Bacteria; phylum Bacteroidota; class Bacteroidia; order Flavobacteriales_D; family Sanyastnellaceae; genus JALQTD01. The sequence goes on from JALQTD010000118.1 coordinate 474, forward strand.
CCGACGCAGGATGGAAGCAGTTGCTGATCAAGTGATGGCTTGAAAAGCAGCGCGTAAGAAAAAACGCCCGAACCCTGTCATCAGGGTTCGGGCGTTTCGTTTTCATGGGCGTGCCGCGATCATTCGCAAGGAACGTTCGGGACGATGACCCGGAGCGCTGGGCTGAAGGTGGTTTCTGATCCAGCAGCATCTGAATAGCCGAGGATGTAATAGACGCCTGAAGGCACCGTCCAATCCAAATCGCCGCCTTCGGCAAAGTCGATGTCATACGGGGTGTCGCCCATAAGGAACGTCACCGTGCGCAAGCCTGCACCGTCCACAAAGCTGGCACGGATTGCTCCATCTGCTGCGGTGGGTGAAGAGGCGGGCTCCACGCGCCATCCGCCGGAAAGCGCCATTTGGGCTGGAGAACCCACCGTAAAGGTTTTCGAAGCCGAACAGCCCGTGGCAGCAACCGTGGCCGTCAGCGTGTAATCCCCTGCGGTAAGCTCCGAACGGTCCTCCGACGTGGGGCCATCCGACCAGCTCAATGTTCCACTCGAAACGGTCACGTCAATCGCACCATCCGATCCGCCGAGTTCGCTAACATCCGTTACGGTGCCCGCCAACGCAATTTCTGCCCGCTCCATCAGCACCCACGGCAGGGTGAAGGACTCCAAGTTGGCATCCGTCGCCGTGATGAACAGGGTGTCGCGCACCTCCATGCTCGTGCCATCAGCAGCGAACGAAACGGTCAAGGTCGTGCCGTCGATGCTTCCGGAGAATTCGCCGCCTTCAGGCCCACCCGTCACCGTGTAGGTCAACGGAGCAGCAGCTGGATCGCCCGCAAAAATCGTGTCGAGGTCCAAGCTCATGGACGCAGCCCCGAAACAAACGGTATCCGCCACCAAGCTGTCGGCAGCAGGGCTCAAATCCAGCGCCAAAATGGTCACATCCAATTCAGCAGAACACCCGAGGACGTCGCTCACAGAAACGGTGTAATCACCGGCAGCAAGCCCGCTCAAATTCGCGCTCGTGGGGCCGTGGTCCCATACCGGGCTGTACGATCCTTGGGCAGGTCCCGCATCCCGCAAGCAACGTGCTGGGTAGCCATACTTGTTGTTCAAAGATTGGGTATACAAGTTCTTTGAAGCGCCATTGATGTTCATCGTTCCGACCACTATTTTCGTTGGGTCGGACGCCGGGGTAGACGTTCCCATCCATCCGTTGGTGCCATCGTTCCACGAATAAATGACATTGCTTCTTGCACCCGAGCTGCGCATGCTGAAACCAGAAGCATTCGTGACGTCACCGTCAGCATTTGACCAGGCCCCAGCAACGGTATCCGCCAAGGCGCCAACTCCCTCCGTGTAGGCAGCCACAGCACCCGTTTTCAGCGCCAGCACTTCGAGCTGGGTTGGAATGTGGAAGCCGTTCGGGCACAGGTTGTTTTCCGTGCTCAACAGCGCTGCTGAGCTGTAGAAGTACCCGTAATCCGCAACGTTTGCCGCACCGCCTTCGGGGTTTGCGTACATGGGCGTGGTAGCGCCATTGCTGTACATGGAGTTGGACACTTCGGGCGTTAGCGCCGTTCCGTCATTGAATTCAGTGGTTTGCAGGTTGGAGCCAAACCAGCACTGATCGCCCACCGCTACCAAATCATAATCAACGCCGTGGTAGGTGATGGTCTCCACGCCCCCACACGGATCGCCTTGCGCCTCAAGCACAGGGTAACCTCCATCGAAGGTCAGGGCAATTGCACCATCCGTTGCTGCCCATGTCGAAGCAGAAGTGGTGTCCGCGGAAATGGTAAGGGCTCCCAATTCACTCACAAACAGCGTTTGCGTTGCCGTGGTGCCACCGTCACTCGTCGCGGTGATGGTCAATTCGGCCGTGACATCGTCGCCGGCCCCCGAGAAGTCCACCGTGAACGTTGAACCGGAGATGGAGGCCGTGAACTCGCCGCCCGCAGGGTTGCCGGAAACGCTGTACGTCATGCTTCCCAAGGGAATCGTGAAGTATTCATCCAAGTCCAGGACCACGTCTGTGCCGCCCGTGCAAGCTGCCGTGTCAGGCAACAGGGCGCTCACAAGCGGAGTGGGGATGGAGGCGCCGAAGGTGGGTTCTTCGGAGAAGGCCCGAACGGGGCGGACTTTGGCGGTTTGGGATTTGGCCAAAGCCCCCGTGAAATTCGAATACATCGGCGACCAATACTGCGCCTGACCGGTGTTGAACCATTCCGTGGAAGACCAGTATGAATAGGGGATATACGCAGGTGGAGCAGGGAACAAATTCAAGGTGTCCCAGGTGCCAGTGATCGGCTGAATCGCATCATAAATGGCCGTCAATTCGCCCAACGTCGGCAAGTACCAGTCGTCGTACAGCGCCCCTTCGTTCACCAAGTACAAGCTATCCGCATAATACGCGGCATTCGGAAGCTCGTCGCAACCGGCCACGATCATCGAGGTGGCCTCGGCGCCTTCCCCGATGCCCGTCAGGTCCGCGGTCCCGATCGACGCAGCGTTCGGGAAAGTCAAGGGGTTCGGGTCGCCTTGGCAGCCCCAAACCCGGTCCACTTGCACCGATTCAGGCGCAAGCTCGAGGTAATCGAATTCCGGGATGGTGTCCAATTCGTCCACGTAGTAAATGATGCCGCCCGCTGGCCCCACGTCACCCACCGCGTACGACAATGAGATGGGAGTCGTGAAGCTATAGGTAGGGCTGTACCACGTGTCACCGTTACTCACGATGTAACTGCGCGCGTAATAGGTCGTGTTGTCCTCAAGCCCCGTCAGCTCTGTCGTGAATGTTCCACTCGTCGTGGCCCCATCCACCACGGTGGTGCCGGCAGTGGTGGGGTCCGGAGAAGTGCCGTAGGCCACTCCACGTTCCGTGATTACCCCCGTAACCGCGGGAACCTGGCTCACAATGGTAGCACTTCCCTCGGCAGTTGTGGTGCTCAGAATGCTCCCGCCGAAGGGAAGGATTTCGTACACTGCGTGGTTGTTAGCGGTTGCAGCACCCGATGCCACGAGCAAATCGAGCAAGCCATCACCGTTGAAATCGGCAGGAATCGCTTCCCCACCAGGCACGTCATCCCAGTTCACGATGGTGTGTGAGGAAAAGGTTCCATTGTTGTTCCGGTAGATGTAGGTGGTGTTGTTGTAGCGCGAAGTGATGATGTCCAAATCGCCGTCGCCATCGAAGTCGCACAACTGTGAACGTGCGCTCGTTGAAGTGCCTGGGATGGTTGTTTTCGTGAAGGTTCCGGCTCCATCGTTTGTGAACAAGTAGGAACCGTTTCCGAGCAAATCCACGTCTCCATCGCCGTCTATGTCTCCCGCCTGAAAACCGGTGAAGTTCGCCGTGTTGCCCGTCGGGTCCGAGGTCATGACGTGTTCCACCCACGTTCCGTTGATCCCCCCTGTGTTTTCCAGCCAGAAGGCCTTTTCAGGTTTTGATTGAGGTACGAATCCATAAGAGTTCGCGGCGATATCGATGTCCCCATCGCCATCGAAGTCTCCTACGACGGGTGCATAAAGGTAGTATTAGTCATTGGTGAGGCTCCGCGCTTCGGTGAACCCCATCCCCTCATCGATGCGGTTTTCAAAGATGAGCACTTCCTGGGTATCCGTGGTCACTGCGTCAAGGTCACCGTCTCCGTCGAGATCGGCAAAATCCATGTACCAAGAATTGTTGTTTTCAGTCGTGTTATCGGTCACGGTGAAGTTGCCACTGCCATCGTTGAGGAACCACTTGAACCGGTGCGAGCCCCCGTAACCCAGGAACACGAGGTCGACGTCCCCGTCGCCCTCCAAATCCAACGACTTAACCGTGTGCGGTTGGCTGATGCCATTCGCTTGTTCGGTGAACGCTTGAAACGTCCCATCGCCGTTACCCCATGCTGTTAGCAGCGTACCGGGAATGTTATTTGCCTCCATGTAGAGGCCGGCCACGTCCAAGTGCCCGTCGCCGTTGAAATCGGCAACGGTGATGTGTTTTGTCGCAGCGCTGTCGTTCAACCAAAGTTGCGAAACAACATAGAAATTGTTTGCGCTGAAAGTCGGATGGGGCAAGCCGGTTACGCGAGAAGCCAGCCGAAAGCCTGCTAGGGTTTCGGAAGTTGCACTCGTCCAATTCGTCAAGGCATTGAACTCAACCAAATCCCCGCCCTCGAGCGGTTCAGTAGGCGTGAACGTGATGGTGGCCGTGCCACTTCCTGACCAAGTGCCCGCCACGTCACCGTGCATTCGGCTTTGAATGGAAATGCCGTCAGCAACATCCAAAGGGGTAGCACCATTGAACGTTAAGGTGAAGACCTGCTCGTTGGGAATGCTCGGCTGGCTTCGACTCGGGTCACTTGACACAAGTTCCAATTGCCCAAAAGCGGGATGCAGTGCCAGGAGCATGGTCGAGAGGTGGAAAAATCGCTTCAGCATGATAATTCGGGTTTTCATCGAATTTAATACTGGATTCGGCTGCATCGCCCCGCCAATCAAGCGATAGCGAACGATGTGATATGTGAAGTGAAAAAAAAGTAAACGCCTTATTTCACATATCTACGCGGAAAGCGCGAGGCGTTACTGAAATTCCACGCCAAGAAGGCGCCCCAAATCGGTCACAGGCATTGCAAAACCGATGCCTTCAACGCCTTCGTCCATGACTTTTTCCGTGATGATGCCCACGAGGGTGCCATCCGGTCGGGCCAAGGCGCCGCCGCTGTTCCCAGGGCTGATGCTGACATCCGTTTGGACCAAGGTGCGCAGCCCATCCTTGCGCTTACCTGATACAATTCCACGGGTCAACGTGGCGCCCAGACCGGTGTCGTACGGCGTACCTATGGCAAAAACATCCTCGCCCAATTCCGGCAATTCACTGCGGTCCATCGCGAATGGAATTAGCCCCTCGGCCTCGATTTTCACAAGCGCGAGGTCCCAAACGGGGTGGTGGCGAACCATGCGCCCCTCGTAGGTCGAGCCGTCCTGGAGCGTCACTGTGTAAACCGTGGCGGTGTCGTCGGCCACGTGGTGGTTCGTCAGGATCCAGCCGCTGGGGTCGAGGATGCAGCCGCTGCCGTGCCCGCGCTCGTCTTCGATGGTGACGATGCTTTCGACGGCCTTGGCGACCTTGCCGGGAGCAGTTTCAAGCGGATGCAAGGCGATGGGTTCCCAGTCCGCAGACCAAATCGAATCCGCCGCTTCCAATTCCACCGCGTCCTGCAGCAAGGCGGGCGCCTCCGCAGCCAGCAACGCAGCACGGCCCATGGCATCGACCAACGCCTCCCGGTTGAAGCCCAAATCCCCCGTGCTGTAGACGTGCCAAGTGGAGGGCGTTTCCACCTCGAAGGTGTCCACGGGCAGGCCATAGGGGTGGTCGAGCCACCATTTGGTCCGCGCAACATACCGCACAGCTCGCGCGAGGCGATCCTCCTGCAGGCCCACCAGCTCGCCGCGCAAGGCCCACGAGCCCTCCGCCCGCAACAGCGACGCCGACGGCTCTGCCTGGAACCCTTGGTCAATCAGCAGTTGCCCCAGTTCCCGATCCAAATTCGTGTCTTCCAGCACCACGTCATCCCGCGAGGAATTGCGCCCAACCCACCGGCCGCGCTCCAAATCCTTCGGTTCCTCATAGTACGTCCAAGTGTGCGCCCCGGCCGGCACGTTGAAGTCGATCGCCGCCAACTCAAAAGGTACATGCCCTTCCGGCGCCGTGGGCATGCGCTCCAGGGGGGCGAACGCATATGCTGGCGCGAACACGCGCTTCGGCGGAAACAACCACGCCACGAAGTTTCCGAACGTCAAGAAGAACCCGCCGCCGATGAACGCCTCCGGGCTGTCTGTGGATTCCCCGCGCGCCATCATGGCTATGCCCGTGGCCATGCCCGTCAAATCCGCGAATTTCCAGGTGTTGTAACGGTCGGCTTCAACGATGTAATTCGCAGGATAGCAGCCAGGCGCGCTCAAGGAAATCAGCGAGAGCTTGGCCTTGTTTTCGAGCGGCACAACAGGTGATTCACCGACCACATCGCGCAACGACGGCGCTCCGCCCAAGCTCCAAGCGCCGCTGTTGTGCAACGGCGCGTGGGCGACGGCGACGCTATCGGTCCCGGCAACCTCGATGGTGCTGTGCGTGGTGGTTCGAAACGGGCTGCAAGCGGCCAAGGCCACTAAAGCCACCGCGGCGTAGGCGTATCCTTTCACAACTTGTTG
>JALQTD010000119.1 GCA_023264155.1 Flavobacteriales bacterium
CGAATGCGCCGGGGCTGTCGGGGCGGCTGCGGTGTTGGGTGACGTGGTTGCGGTCGGCGCTGAAGATGGAGAGGGTGAACTCCTTGATGAGGATGGGGATGCCGCGATCTGCCATGAAGACGTCGAAGGCGCCCATGTTGATGGCCAAACGATCGTGCGCGGCGAGCTCTTCGCGCGTGATGCGGTGGGTTTGGCACAAGGCACCGTAGCCCGCGAAAACCGCGATCGGATCGGGAATCGGCACAAACTGGAACCGCTGCTGCCGCAGCTCGACCACTTGCCCATTCCGGACGCCATCCACGCGAACGGTCGCCACCGCCTCGTCCGCGGTCTTCGCAAGGGCAAAAAGCCCCTCCCCGTCCAAGCGCGTGAGGGCGTGCCCTTCCAACACCGAAACCCGCAACTCACCCGGCTCCCAGCCCGACTCGGCGATGTGGAGCGGGTTTTCGAGCCCAGCCCAAAGCACCTTGTTCTGCTCGGAGCGGATTTGGGCATAGGCGACTTGGATGGAAGTGAGCAGCAGAGCTGCGAGGGCGATTTTGACGAAGCGCATGGGGATGGGGTTTGAAAAGGTCGAACAGGGGGGCTCCTATTTTGACGCTGCCACGGGCGGGATTATTGTGCGGGCAAGGGCGAGCACGCCGAGCAGGCGCTGGAACCTGAGCGCGCAGCGACAAGCTGATCGCGTGTTGCGCCTTCGAGGCCAATGAGCCGTGGCGCAATGGGTGCGAGGTGGTACGGTTAGCGCAGGAGCGTGACGTGGCCGCGCATGACGCAATCGGTGCTCGCCCCTGCCGCTTGACCGGCGCCGGGGCAGGCGAACGCCACGTCGGGGAAAACGTCGAGAGCTAGGACCCAGTTGTAGACGCCGTTTGGCACAAAAAATTCGCCGCCAGCATGTCCTCCAACCCAACGCTCACCTGGAACTTCCGACTCGAACACCACATCGCCCCAGCGGTTGTAGACCCACAAGTGGTAACTCCGCAAAAGCGACGCATCATTCATCAACGGGCACCACGCATCCGCCAGCCCGTCCTGATCCGCCGTAAAGGCGTTCGGCACGTAAACTTGCAACAAGGGCTTGACGCGAACCCGAGCGAAGGCCTCATCGGAACAGGCATCGAGGTAGCTCGCCACGAGCGAAACGGTGTATTCGCCTGGTTCAGTGTATGCATGGACCGGTGACTCGTCGTAACTGATGATGCCGTCGCCGAAATCCCAGCTGTATTGCGTTGCGGCAATGGATTGGTTTACGAAGGTCACGTCGGGTTCGAGCAACGTGGTGGTGCTGGGGGCGGGATAGAAACTCGCATGGGGTTGAGGGAATGCACAAAAGCCCTCCTCAACCGCTTCCGCAGCGACGCAACCATCAGGCGAAGTCACCGTCAAACTCAGGTCGTAACACCCTCCCTCCGCATATTGGTTGCTGGTCACCAACGCCTGTGAGGAGGTTGTTCCATCGCCAAAGTCCCATGCGTAAAACAGCGATGAGTCGCCGGTCAGTGCCTGAAAGTACACCTCCGAAGGACCGCAGGATTCCGTGGAACTCCATGTGAATTCGGCACTTGGGGATGAAAACACCTCCACCGTTGCGCTGTCGAGTTGGACGCAACCCGTCACCGGATCGGTCGCAGTCAAGTGCACGGCATACACTCCGCTCGAATCGAACTGGATGAGCAACGGCGACTCAGAAAGGCTCGCTCCGCCTCCGAAGTCCCACTCCAGGATGGTTTCGTCCGCCGCTTCCACCGCCACCCCGACGGTAACCGAATCACACAACACTTCCTCCACAAAGGAGAACGATGCCGCTGGAAGCGGGTTCACGGTCACGATGGCCGCGGTGGCCTCACCTGAACACCCGCTGGACGCGGCCGTCGCCGTGATGACATAAGTGACGTCCACGGGTGTTGCAGTCGGATTGATGAGGACATCGGCGATGGTCGAATCCGTTGATAACAAGGTGGTTTCGCCGGTGACGCTGGGGTTGGGGGTGGCGGACCAAACCCACGTGCTGGGCACATCGGTGGCAATGGGCAGCGACAGCGGGTCCCCGCTGCAAAGCGCCGCCCCTCCGACCGACACCTCGGGGGCCGGCAGCACCGTCAATGAAAACTCAATCGGAGCGCCTGGGCATCCCGATTGTTGGTCGGGATTGGGGAAAACGGGCAACACGGTGACCACGGCTGTGAGGGGGGCGGTGGTTGGGTTTTGGGCTGAAAAAGGTGGAATCTGAGCAGCATCCTCACCAGCGACCAAGCCTGCACTGCCCGTCGAAACTGACCACTCAAAACTCGTTCCCGGATTCGCGCTCGTCAACCCCATCGCGGGCTGGACCATCCCCTCGCACAACACGACGTCCGCCATCGGATCCACTTGGGGAGTCGGCAACACCGTCACTTGAAAGCCCTCCGGGATAGCCAAACACGTGACGCCATGGACAGCCAGCGTTCCACTGACCTCGAACTCCGAACTCACGGGCAAGCCCCCCGGATTGGTGGCTGTCCAGCCGGGGACGTTGCCAACGCCCGCAACGGGCTCAAGACCAACAGCACCATTTCCATGCGTCCAGGCATATTGCACACCAGGAAGGTTCGCCGAGAAAGCAATCCCCTCGACCTCCTCGCCATTGCAAAATGAAGCATCGCTGATCGGGACCACTTCAGGCACCGGACTCACCCACACAACAAGCGTGTCGATGGGGCTGATGCATGCCCCGTCTGGGCTCTGTACCTGCGCCCAATACTCAACGGGCTGCAACGAGGATTGAACATTCGTCAAGGTTTCGGAAATCACCTCGCTTCCTACCTGCCATGCCACCGTCTCTCCACCTACCAACGGTGTGTTCACCGCCTTCCAAGAAAGGACGCCACCGAGGGTGTTCGAACCCAACAACACCTCCAACGGCTCCCCACTGCACGCCCCTGCGGTATCACCCCCGAGAAACGACGCCTCCAATGGGGGCCGCACTTCCACCACCACATTGCCGGGCTCCCCACTGCAGTTGCCCGCGATGGAAGTCGGCTGCACCCAGTAGGTTTGAGTTGCATCGGAGGAAGACACGTTGGTCAAAACGTCCACGATGGTCGCGGTTTGGCTCGGCTGCGACGCGGAATTGTTCGTGATGTCCACGATGTTGGAGTTGTTGATGGTATACCAATCAAACGTCCCGTCCACATTCAACATCGCATTCAAATCGATGGCCACGTCGCTTCCGCTGCAAACCGTATCGGCGATGGGCGTCAACACCACGTCGGGCATGACCAACACCCCGACGGTGTCGAACCGCATGCAGCCCGTCGAAGCCCGGGTCGCCGAAACCTCGTAAAGCACTTCAAACGGGCTCACGTCCTCGTTTACAAGCGGCCCATCCTCCAACGGCAACCCCGCTTGCAGCCCCGCAGCCGCTCCAGAAACACCGTTCGCCGCCACCGCCTCCCAGGTCCAAATCAGCTCCCCCTCTGAAGGCTCCGCCCCCACCCCCACGGATGCCACGCCAGCATTGCAAACGGTGTCACTCAAGAGTTGGAAATCCGGCAGCGGGTGCACCACCACTTCGGCAAGGGCCGTGGTATCCGAACAAGCGAATCCGTTCCAAACGCTGCTCACCACCGCTGCAAACACGGTCGTGTCGGCGAGTGGTCCGGGCTGGAATGGATTGGAATCCGCACCCGGAACCACCGCGAATTCCTCTGGCCCGGTGGCAGATTGCATCCAAGAGTAAGTCAGCTCGATGTTGGCTGTCCAATCACCGATTTGGGCCCATTCCAACCCCACCACCTCAAGGGGAGCCGGTTCTTCACCACTGCAAATCGGGGGCACCGCCTGCAAGAAGCCCGAATTCACGTCATTCACCGCAAGTTCAATGGTATCGGTATTCAACGTGGGGCAGCCTCCTGCCATGGTCACCTCACCGGCCAACTCCATCCAAACCGGCGAACCCGTTTCAGGCACCCATTGCGCGTCTTCGGTCAACGGCTCCCACTCCCCGTTGGGCAACGCCCGGCCAAACCACGCGAATTCCGCCGCGTCTACGCCGCCAGCATAAGCCAAATCCAAGGCTTGCAGCGCATCCGACCCCGCGCAAACCACGAGGTCCTCGAAGGAGGAAGTGAAGGATGGAACGGGAACCACTTCGATGAGCACCGAATCGCTGACGGCTTCGCAGTGCAGTCCATTTGGCACCACTGAAACGTACGTGAACACGGAATCCACCGATGCCACCGAAGGCGAGAAAACAGGGGAAGCGGACGCCACGGAATCCCCGTTAGCGATCCAAATAAACGCATATCCATCGTTCGGAATGCCTCCGAGCACCTCGACCTCAAGGTCAGCAGGAGCCGGAGCCCCCAAGCAATACACCGCATCTTCGGAAAGCATGGAGGCTTGCGGATCCTCATAGACCGTCAAGGCCAACGCATCCCCGACGGGCCCCAACGTGTCCGAGTGGCAGCCCATCCCATCGAGCTCCAAGACCACCATGTATTGAAATTCCCCTGGAATGAGCGATGCGGGTGGCATGAAGGTGGGCTCGGGTCCGGATGCCAACGGATTGCCGGCCGCGTCGAACCACGAATAAGTCGGCGTCCCGAAGCCGCCCAAGTACCCGACCGACCACGGCGTGTCAAGTCCTGGTCCGTCCGCTGCATCTGCTACACAGGCTGAAGCAACCGGAGCTGACGTCACGACGAGTTCCGGTTGTTGCACCACATCCACGAGGACGGCTTCCGTAACGCTCGAACAACCGCCGCCTGGGTGCTCGCTCGTAACAGACAGCCGGTATTGGACATCGACGAGGGCGGGCTCTAGTGGCAGCGAATCGGCCACTGCCCCCGCCAAGTCGAGCCAATCGCCGCTCACGGGGTCGAATGCTTGCCATTGCTGGCTCAGGCCGAAGTCGCCGGTGGCATCGCCTGCAGCATGGAGGGTTTCGGGAGTCGCGCCTGTGCAGATGGTTTGGTCTGAAAAAATGCTCCCCGCATCTACATCGTTGACAATCAAGGACCAAGCCCCACTTGTATCCACACATACCGACTCCCCCCAATACGATTTCGCCACCATCCGGTACTGCGCGTCATCCACCAAGGCCGGCGGGTTGAAAATGAAATCGACCTCATCGGCCAAATCAGCCCACCCCCCAGCCCCCCACTGCTGCCATTGAAACGTGAGCGCCTCCGGCCCCGCATGGCTCGGCAGCGGGTTGTGCGAAAGCGGTGACAAGGGCTCCCCGGCGCATACCCAAAGCGTATCCTGCTCCGGCTCGCCGGCATCGACGAAGTTCACCTGCAACGGCACGATGGCCGTTGCTCCTGTGCACTCACTCGTCCCCCAGGTGCTGGTGACCTCCACGCGGTAGTACGTGTCGACGAGGAAGGAGTCCGCAGCAAAGGTGCTGAGGACACTGTCTTGGACCACCTCCCAAGGGCCGCCGGGATTGGGGCTGGACTGCCATTCGAAAGTTAAGTTGCCATCCCCTTGCGAACCGATGACTTCCAGCAATTCAGTCGCATCCCCTTCGCACCCAACTTGTGGCGAAGAGAGCGTCCCCGGAATAACCGCATTGACATTGAGGCCGATCGGATCCGAATAAGTCGGGCACACCATCCCGTTCGTGGGAGCCGTGACCACCAACCGGAACCACAAGTCCGAAATCAATACATTCAAATTCAGGTCGGGAGCTGTCGCCCCGGTGATGTTCGTCCAACCTTCGAGTCCGTTGGGGCTGTTCTGCCATTGGAAGGTCCAGTCGTCTTCGGGTGTGCCCACCAGCCCGATGGCGGCAGGGTTGCTCGCGATGCAAAGGGTATCGCTCCCTTCTACCTCGAGGTCATCGATCACATTCAGTTCGAGCATCGCATAGTCGCTGTAAGCTGAACAGAGGATGCCATTGAGCGAACTTGTGACGCGTACCCGGTAGTACGCATCCTCTACGAAAGGGGACGATTGCGTATACGTGGGTGCGTTCGATTGGGGGATGGTGCTCCAAGGGCCTGCGAGGTTGTCAGCCACTTGCCACGCATAAGTGAGTGAACCGCTTCCCGCTGGCTGTTCACCCACGGAAAACTCCAATGCTCCGGGCGTATCCAAATAACACAACAATTGATCCGGCCCGATGCCCCCCGCGTCAACCTCGTTGAGGACCACGACCACGTGGAAATGTTCCTCGTTGCATCCCCCTTCGAGGGAAGCCGTCACTTCGTAATGGACTTCCTGGGCCGGGTTGATGGTGGACGTGGTCAGGGTTTGGCTGAACACCGGCTCATCGAAACCGGAGGTGATGCCCACCACTTCGGGATTGCCAACCGGGGTCCAAGTGAAGCGGACCGAGTCCGGCAGGATGTAGAGCGGGGCATCGATGATGGGGGCGAATTGCACGGGCACTCCGCTGCAGGCGGTAAGGAACACCGTGTCCGGCACGACAATGCCCGGCACCACCTGCACCGACAAATCGAAGGGTTCGCCCGGACAAACCCCGGGTTCAGGGCCGATGGGGGTAATGTGGTAGGTGACCGATTGAACGTCACTCGTGAAATTCGTGAGCGGCCCTCCTTCTATGAACGCATCGGTGCTGACGCCGCTTTGCTCCCCTTCGATGTCGGGCGCATCGTCAACGGTCCACATG
>JALQTD010000011.1 GCA_023264155.1 Flavobacteriales bacterium
CCACCTGCTTGGTGAATCCCACTGCGGGGCGAGAACTGGAGGTGGTTCCGCCGGCCCAGAAGGCCTTGCGCGTGTTAGTGGTCGGAGGCGGGCCTGCGGGAATGGCTTGCGCGGTGGAGGCGGGGCGGCTGGGGCACCGGGTGAAACTGGTCGAACGCAACGCCACCGTGGGGGGGCAGTTTGAGCTGGCGAGCCGCATCCCGGGAAAGGATGATTTTCTGCAAACCATTCGGTATTTCACGCAGCGGCTCGCGGACTTCAACGTGGAGTGCGTGACGGGGCGATCCGTCGAGGCTACTGATGCTGTGGGCTGCGATGTGGTGGTGGTGGCCACCGGCGTGCAGCCGCGCCGCCCAGCCGAATTTCCCGTCGAGCTGCCGATCGTTGAGCCCTACGACGTGGCGCTGCGCAAGGGCCCATCCACGTCGGGCCGGGTTGCCATCATCGGAGCAGGGGGCATCGGCTTCGATGTGGCAGATTGGCTGACCCACGCAGGTGATCCTGCGGATTTCAACGCCACTTGGGGCATCGATGGTGCGCTGCAGCACCGCGGTGGGTTGTCCACGGCTCGCCCGGACCGAACGCCGCCGCTGGATGTTCACGTGTTCCAGCGGAGTGAAGAGAAACCGGGCAAGCATTTGGGCAAGACCACGGGTTGGATCCACCGCCTGACCTTGCGCCAGCGGGGCGTGACCTTTCACACCGGGGTGACTTACCTGGGGGCGGATGCCACCGGTTTTACCTACCGCGCGGCCGATGGCGAGGAGCTGCGCTTCGATTGCGATCGCATCATCTTGTGCTCAGGCCAAACCCCAAACCATTCCGCCCGCTCGACCTTCGCTGATGGTCCCCATTCCGTCGAAGTCATCGGCGGGGTCAAAGACGCCCGCGGCATCGATGCCCAGCGCGCCATCCATGAAGGATGGGCCCTCGCCCGTTCGTGGGGTCAGGTGGCCGACAAGGACAGCAAGGCCTCCCTCGCCTGAGCGCTGAGCGCATCCACCCCCATGTTGCCCGGTTCGATGGGCGCTCCGAATTTCACCCGAATGGACTGGCGCCGGATCAGGAAGCCGCCCTTCGGCAAGGCCTCCCGTGTCCCTGAAATCCAAAGCGGCACGATGGGCACTCCGGCATCCACAGCCAACCGGAACGCCCCCTTTTTAAACGGAAGCAGTTCCCCGGCAGCCGAGCGCGTCCCTTCTGGAAAAACGAACACCACCTTCCCCTCGTCCAACCGCTGCCGGAGGTCCGAGGCGGCCTTGACCGCGGATTCCACCTGTCCCCGTTCGACGAACACCGTTCCGACCCGCGCATTGGCCCATCCCAGAAACGGCACCTTGCGCACCGAGGCTTTGGACAGGAATATCACGGGGTGGGGGATGCTCGCGAAAATGGCATTGATGTCGAGTTGGCTCGTGTGGTTGGCGATGTAAATCGCCCGTTCATGCCAAATCCCGCCCGGAGGCGGCACGACTTCCAGCCCCTTCGTCACGACGCGCAACAGGGTTTGGCTCCAAAACTGGCCCCCGATGCGGCGCAGGACCCACCCGCTCCACCGCTTCGTGGGAACCAGGATGAGGAGCGCAAGCGTGCACGCCTTTACCGTCCAAATCACGGCGAACAGCGACATCACCAATTGCACGGGCAACCGGATCAGGCGTCCCATCGGCGCGTTCGTTGCGGGCGTGAGGATCGCCCGGAAATGCCCATTGCAGCAAGCAGTTCGTTCCGGGTGTAAACCTGCGTCTCGCCGGGCTGCAACCCCGTCTGGGACCAATGCAACTCGCCGAGGGCGACCCGGATCAGGCGCAAGGTGGGGAAGCCCACGTGCGCCGTCATCTTGCGAACCTGCCGGTTCTTTCCTTCCGTGATGGTCAACTCCATCCAGCAATCCGGCACGGTCTTCCGGAAGCGAACCGGTGGGTTGCGTTCAGGCACCGCTGGTGCAGGGTGAAGCAAGTGAGCCTCGGCCGGTGCGGTCACGTGCCGCCGGCCCTTGATGTTCAGCTCCATCGGTCGGTTGAACGCCCGCAGTTCCAGGTCGGTAGGGGCGCCTTCAACTTGCACCCAATAGGTGCGCGCGTGCCCCGCATCCGGGTCGAGCATCAAGGCGTTCAAGGAGCGGTCATTCGTCAGCACGAGGAGGCCCTCGCTGTCGCGATCGAGGCGTCCCACTGGGTACACGTCATCCGGCACACTCAAACCAAGCTGGCCCAAACCCGGATGGCCCGACTCGTCCGAAAACTGGCTGAGCACACCATAAGGTTTGTAAAGAACGACGTAGTGCAGGTCGTTCATTCGATCCATTCGACCACAAACAAGTTGGTGTTCCGCGTGCGACCGTTGTTCCGATTGGAGGAGAAACTGAGGTACTTGCCATCCGGTGAGAACATGGGGAATGAATCGAACGCATTGTCGAAGGTGATTTGTTCCAGCCCGGTGCCGTCAACCTTGATGCTGAACAAGTTAAATGGGAAGCCTCCCGTGTGGTGGTTGGAACAAAAGATGACCCGTTCCCCATTCGGATGGAAGAACGGGGCCCAGTTGGCGCCCCCGAGGTCGGTGAGTTGGCGGATTTCGGTGCCGTCTGCGCGCCCGATGAACAGCTCCATGTCGGAGGGCTCGACCAGGCCTTTTTCTAAGAGTCCCAGGTAATGCGCCTTCTCCTCCTCGGTCTTCGGCCGGCTTGCACGCCAAATCAACCACTCGCCATCGGGGGAGAAAAAGGCCCCGCCGTCGTATCCGAGATCGGACGTGATTTGGACCACATCGTTTCCTTGCAAATCGCAGGTGTACAGCTCCAAGTCGCCTGAGCGCGTGCTCGTGAAGACCATGCGGTCGCCTTTCGGGGAGACCGTTGCTTCGGCGTCATAACCCGGCAAATCGGTGACTTGCAGGGTGATGTTGCCCGAGCGATCGGCGATGAAGATGTCGAAATCGTCGTAAATCGGCCACACGTATTCGCCGTTCGGTCCCTTCGGTGGCACCGGGGGGCAAGCCGAATCGCCGAGGTGGGTAGAGGCGTAGACGAACGTGCTGTCCCCGGGCAAGAAATAGGAACACGTGGTTCGTCCGAGACCGGTGGAAACAGGGGTGGGGCGGTTGGGGAGGGGTTTGGCGTCCTCACCCAACTCCATGATGAAGATTTGGTCACACGGGACCTCCCATGCCGGATTGGTCGCTTGGAAAATCAACGCGTCGCTTGCGAATGACCAGTACGCCTCCGCATTGTCGCCACCGAACGTCAGCTGCCGCATGCTTCCGAAATGCACCTCTTCCGGGTAACGAAGCGAGTCCCCCTGCACGGCAGTTTCGCTCTTTGCCTGATTCTTTTCGTCGGGCGCGACTTCGGTTCCACAATTCATGAGCACCAAGCCGGTGAAAGCACCAATTATGCCTAATTTCGTCCGCATTATTCTCGAATTTTGCGCAAAAGTACTCGGAACATGCGGAACTCAACCTTGTGGAAAGCAGGAATTGCCTCATTGGCAGGAGCGGTAGGGATTTGGTCATGCCAAACACCGTCGACACCATCCCACACGCCCGCTGACCCCGCCGCCTTGGCCCGCCTGCAATCCCAGGTCGAAGCCTTGGCCTCACCTGAAATGGAAGGCCGGGAAACGGGTTCAGCCGGGGAGGCCCTGGCGGCCGCTTGGCTTGCTGATCAGTTCACTGCTTTGGGCTGCACGGCTCGCGGGGATTCTGGAGCTTATCAGGCATTCCAGTACACGCCCCATCCCCCGCTGCAAGTGCACGGCGATTCCGGCGCAGCCTCCCTGGGCATGGCTGTGGTCAAGCCCATCGTTGGTCACAACATCCTGTACGCCCAATCTGGCACGTCCGGGAAGGGATACGGAGTGCTCGCTGCCCATTACGACCACCTCGGCTACGGGGGAGAGAACTCATTGTTCCGCGGAGCACCCACCGTTCATTTCGGTGCAGACGACAACGCGTCCGGTGTGGCAACCATGCTTGAAGTGGCCAGCCACTTCGCTGCGGCTCCGTTGAATGACCATGTCCTATTCTGCGGTTTCTCCGGAGAGGAAAAGGGGCTTTGGGGCTCGAACCACTTTTGCGAGTCCCCCACTGTTGGGCTGGATAGCATCCGGTACATGATCAATTTGGACATGGTGGGACGGTTGCGCGGGGACACGCTTGCGGTCTATGGTACAGGAACTTCGCCGCGCTGGATGGAAATCTTGGAAGCTTGCAACGATGAGGGCTTCGTGTTGGTCCCGAGCGAAAGCGGGGTAGGCCCGAGCGATCACACGTCGTTCTATTTGGAGGACATCCCTGTGTTGCACTTCTTCACAGGCCAACATCCGGATTACCACAAACCGACGGACACGCCTGAGAAACTGAATTATGTCGGCATGCTGAAAATTGCCCGTTACGTGGAACGCGTGATGCGCCGATTGGATGAAGAAGCCGTTTGGGAGTTCACGAAGACGAAGGACCAAGACGAGGAGAGCACCCCACGATTCAAAGTGACCTTGGGCGTGGTTCCGGATTACCTGTTCAGCGGGGAGGGCATGCGCATTGACGGACTGACTGAAGATCGACCGGCAGCCAATGCCGGATTGCAACGGGGAGACATCGTGGTGCGCATGGATACCATTGAGGTGGTTGACATGATGTCCTACATGAAGGGACTGAGTGTGTTTGAAGCCGGCATGACAACGGACGTGGAAGTCGTTCGAAACGGGGAACGAATGACCTTGGAGGTCACTTGGGATTGATAAAAACAGCAGCACCAGACTTCGTCGCCTCGCTCCTGCGGGGAGGAAAGTCCGGACAACATAGGGCGCCACACTCCTCGAAAGGGAGGGGGGGCTTTGAGCCTCCACAGAGAGTGCCACAGAGATTTAGTCCGCCGATGGCCTTCGGGCACAGGCAAGGGTGAAAAGGTGAGGTAAGAGCTCACCGGCAAGCAAGTGATTGCTTGGCCTGGGTAAACCTTGTGGGTTGCAAGATCATGTACACTGGCGATTGAAGGCGGCCCGCCTGAGTCAGGGGGTAGATTGCGACAGATAAATGACGAAGCACCGAGAGGTGAACAGAATCCGGCTTACGGTACTGCTTTAATCCCCGCCCGCGCGGGGATTTTTTTTGCCCCTCATCACGTCAGTTGGGAGGGGCGCTGTTTAAAAGCGAGACCATAAAGGTTCATTTGGCGCGAACTTATTCTAAAAGAACCGGCTGTTTCTCTACTTATGGATGTTCCCAGCGCCCGCGAAATCACCTCCGAATCCGATGGAGCGCCTGCTTCATGTCACGGTTACGTCGATATTAACAAAATGTTGGTAGAAAAATACCTCACAGTGCTTGTCAATTCATGTATCGAACATAAATTTGCGCTAAACAGTTCAAACATGGGGCGTAACGAAGCATCTGTCATCTACGATGTGATATGTTGAGTTCCGTTTCAAAACGTTACAACGTATGGATTTCTCTCAGAAAGAATTGCAAGACATGAAGCGATTCTACGAACAAGAGCGGGGGCGCCTCATCGGTCAGCTATCCCATGTAGAAGAGATGTTAGTAAAACTAACAGGACAACCTTTAGCACCGCGTCGGGTAGCGGCTTCAAGTGCCTTGGCCACGACCAAGCAACGCAAGCGCGGCCCGAAAAGCGTTTGGGGCAACTTCATCGTGAAGCGTTTGCGCGCACGCAATCGCCCGATGACGTACAAAGAGTTGATTGACGACGCCATGGCGATCCACCGCTTGGGCCCCGATCGCGAAGCCTCCGCGCGCGCGAGCATCCTCAACAGCGCGTTCCGTTTGCGAACGGTGCATGGCCGTGTCGAGACCATCGGTCGCGCTGGGAAGAAGGAGAAGTTTTTGGTGTTGACGAAATGGCTCGACCAAGACGGCATGCTGACTTCGCCGTTTGACGAGGAATTCCGCAAGATCGCAGGAGGCCGCCACGTGGCCGTGGACATGGCGGCGATTCCGACTCCCCGTTACGACGAGTACGACGTGGAAATGGATGGCGACCAGGAAGTGGACACGGTCAACGAAGAGCAAGCCGAGAACATCGACGCTTGATTCCAACGGAATGAAAACAAAAAAGGCGGCCCATGGGCCGCCTTTTTTGTTTCATGCACTTCCTCACCCCAAGAACGGGTAACGGTAGTCGCGGGGCGGCACCAAGGTTTCCTTGATGGTCCGGGGGCTCACCCAGCGCAACAGGTTGAGCATGCTACCTGCCTTGTCATTTGTCCCTGAGCCACGCGCTCCACCGAAGGGCTGCTGCCCGACAACGGCTCCGGTTGGCTTGTCATTGATGTAGAAGTTACCCGCGGCGTTCACGAGCCCACGAGACGCGAGGTCGATGGCGTAGCGGTCTTGCGCGAAGACCGCGCCGGTCAGGGCGTAATCACTGGTGCCATCCACCAAGGCAATCGCCTCATCAAAGTCCTCTGCATCGTAAGCGTAGACGGTCAAAACAGGGCCGAAGATCTCTTCCACCATGGTCTTGAATTGCGGATTGGTGGTTGCAATCACGGTCGGCTGGATGAAGTAGCCCTTGCTGTCGTCGTACGTGCCGCCGCAAATGATCTCGGCATCGGGAGCTGATTTGGCGTACTCGATGTAGCCGACGATTTTATTGTACGCGTTGCGGTCGATCACGGCATTCACGAAGTTGCTCAAATCCGCTGGGGAGCCGACCGAAATGGTCGCGACTTCTTCCTTCATGCGCGCGATGTAGGACGCGAACAAGTTGGAGGGGATGTAGGCGCGGGAAGCTGCGGAGCATTTTTGGCCTTGCAACTCGAACGCGCCCCTCACTGAAGCAGCCACGAGTGCTTCGAGATCCGCTGATTTGTGCGCCAAAATAAAGTCCTTGCCTCCCGTCTCTCCCACAATGCGCGGATAGGTGCGGTAGGCGGTGATGTTCGCGCCAATGGTCTTCCACAAGTGCTGGAAAACGCCCGTCGAACCGGTGAAGTGCAAACCGGCGAAATCGCGGTGCTTGAACACCACATCGCCGGCGACCGGGCCGTCCACGGTGATGAAATTGATGACGCCGTCAGGCAAACCGGCTTCGCGGAAGATCTCCATGACCAAACGCGCGGAAAACACCTGGCTGTCCGCAGGCTTCCAAACCACCACGTTGCCCATGATGGCGGCCGATGCCGGCAAATTACCGGCGATGGCGGTGAAGTTAAACGGGGTGATGGCGAACACGAATCCTTCGAGTGGACGGTACTCCAAGCGGTTCCAGATGCCCGGAGCGCTTCCCGGTTGCACCTTGTGGATTTCCTGCACGTAGTGCGCATTGAAGCGCAAAAAATCGATGAGCTCGCAAGCGGCGTCAATTTCGGCTTGGAAGGCGCTCTTGCTTTGGGCCAACATCGTGGCCGCGTTGATTTGCGCTCGGTAAGGACCTGCAATCAAATCGGCAGCCTTCAAGAAAATCGCCACGCGGTTCTGCCAAGGTGTGGCGGCCCATGCCTCTCGGGCCTCCAGTGCGGCATCAATGGCTTGCTCCACGTGCGCTGCTGTGCCGTAGTTGTAATGCCCAAGCACCTTTGCGTGTTCGTGCGGAGGGGACATGGTGCGCTTGTCGTCCGTGCGGATTTGTTCCGATCCGATGTACATGGGCACATCGATGGGATCGGCGTGGTACATGGCTTCGTAGGCCGAAAGCAGGGCTTCGCGCTCGCTTGAACCGGGAGCGTAATTGAGGACCGGTTCATTTACCGGTGTGGGGACCGTATAGATTCCGTCTGACATGGGAATTGTTTGAAACTTTCTGCAAAGCTAATGGAACGGCGGGGCGAAGCCGGCGATGGAATGCCTTAGATTGACCTCAGGTTCACAATGCCGTCCATGTTGATTTCGATTTTACGCGTTTTCCGATACGTTTTTGCGCTGACGTTGTTGGCTGCAGCCCCTAACACGTGGTCCCAGGCGCCCGACTTGCAGGCGATTTGGGAACGTGACGCTTTCCACGAAGTGTTGCTCGCCGGCGATCCGGGGGGGCAGGCCTCGTCCTTGCACCATTATGCGTTTGGCGTAGCCCAAACCTTGTATCCCACTTCCGGAGTGGTCCGCCCTGAAGACCTGCCCATTCCCCCCGCCGAAGCCGAGGCTTTCTGGCACAATGCGGTCCCGTACATCAACGGCATCGCTCACCAGCGGGCCCTCCAATTTGCGAAAGCGGCCGCCGAGTTCAAACGGGCTTGCGCCTTGCTGCCCGCCGAGACTTCGCTTCACCGGCGCGCGCAACTCCATCTGCAGCAATGCAATGCAATGGCCGACGCCCCACGTGTTTGGACCCCGCTCAAACCCCTTGTTTTTCGTCCGGCGAACGGCATGGACGTCGCAGAAATGATGCCCCAGAAATGGGTGGGCGGCCGCTGGGTGCCGGTGCCCGATGAGTTGCGTTCACGCCACGACCGCAAGGCGGGGTTCACGGGGCACATGTTCATCCACCCGTTGCAATCCACGGCGTGGTTCGCCTCCGATCGGTCGGGCCAGGGGCACACCGATCTCTTCGTCGTGGACGTCGAGCCGGACGGAGATTTCGGGGAGGTGCGGGCTGCCCCAGACGGGGTGAATTCACCGGCGAATGAGCGCACCCCCATTTGGTCCCCGCACGACCAAACCCTCTACTTCAGCTCGGACCGAGCAACCGCCGTCGGGGGATTCGATGTGTTTGCTTGCGCGCTGACCGGGGCGCATCACGAGGCCAACCGGCTTCCTTTCGCCATCAATTCAGCCTTCAACGAATCGCATTACACGCCGGGCACCGACGGCTGGTCGGCTTGGTTTTCCAGCGACCGGTTGGGGCCGCACGGTGCCTTGTACCGCATTGCAAGTGAGTCCGAAACCCGGCATCCCGTTCGGGTATTCGCCCAATTCGGATCCTCGTACCCGCACGAAGCGGCCCAATTGACCGTTTGGCACGCGGGTTCGGGGCGGTTGCTGTGGAATGGCCCATTGGACGAGATCAACCAAAGCAACGCCTTGGCGGTGGTGGAGGACGGCGCGAATTTACTGGCGCTCATCGGTGCTGAAGGAGAGGCCGCGCACACGTGGTTTGAGTGGCCCATTCCCGTGGTTGGAGCCCCCATGGATGTAGCGTTTGAATTGGCGTTCGAACCACAGGTTGGCGTGCTTGAACGGCAACGGGTTCCCACCGCTGACGAATCTTTTGATGCGTGGCCGGTCTTTTGGAGCCTGCCCTTCCAAGCTTGGTCGCAAGCGGAAATCCCAACGGCCCCGGTGACGGATGCTGCGTTGCCGGCAGACTGGCAGCACCTCGCGGATGCGGTGTGTTGGCAATCAGCGAGCGCGGACGCGCGGTGGAGCGTAGTGCGCGCCCTGGATGCCGCCTCGGTGACGAAGGTGTGGCCGGCGGCTCCCGGTGGCAGCGCTTGGGAACGGGTGCGCTCAGGAATGGTGTGGACGCCGGAAGTACTCGCGGAATTGACGCAGCGCAACGAGGTGTTCAACCAGGCCCTGCTGGTGGATTGCGGCGATGCGGAATGGGAGGCGGCGAAGGATCGGATTCGGTCGGTGCGACAGGAGGAGTTGCGGTTGTTTGAGCGGGGCTTGTTTTGGTCTGAGTTGAGCCAAACCTTGTTGCCCTTCACCGCGTTACGCGACGCGAAATTGGACATCGATTTGGACGCCCATCCGTGGTTCACGGAAGCCGAATCAATCATGGAAGACGCCACATTGCAAGCTTTCACGGACTGCTCGTGGGGGGCGTTGGTGGCTACGCGGGAAGTATGGCGGGACTGGTTGTTCGCCTATTGGGAGGCGATGAAAGCGCTTGATGCGGCTGACGAACGTGAAATGGAACGGGCGCACTGGGAACTGGAGCAGTCCTTTGCCTTGCCGGTTTGGAGCAACTTGGAGTCCGCGGCAAGGGCGTTGCTTGTGGGGCTTCCGCAAGGAGAGGACGTTGCCGCGGAAACGACCATTCCAGCGCGGCCGGCATGGGGGCCTGCCATGCAAGCGATGTGGACCAACGATCAGCCGAGTGTTCCACCACCTGCTGTCAGCCCGGCTGAACTCCTTACGCTGCCCGACACAGGCGCCTTCACTATCCAGTTGGGAGCGTTCTTGGAAACGCCAGATCCTGCGGCGTTTTTGACTGTTCAAGATGGCCTGAAACAAATCCAAATAAATGGCTGGAATAAAGTTGTTTATGGCTTGTTTCATGACAAGGATTCTGCGCGCATTTTCTTGCAGCGCATTTGGGATGGCGGTGCCTATGATGGCGCTTTCGTGCTGACGTTGGATGACCGCTCGTTGGAGGCTGCTGCAGGTTGGGATGTCCGTTCTGAAGTGAGGGGGTGGGTGGTGGAAGGGACGTGGCATGGACCGCTGGAGGGGGAGCATCGCGGGGTGCTGGGAGGGGGACATTTTTGGCCTGTCGAATCCGCTGGATGGAACGTTTGCAGCGACGTGTTCAAGACCCGACGGCAAGCGCTATCGGTGAGGGACACATGGGCTGCGGCCCTGCCGGATGCGAAGGTCCGTGCATATGGCATCGTACCGCGGTTCAAGCCATCGCCCCCTGTGGAGCGGACTGAAGGGCTTACACAAGAACCTCCGGTTGCCCAAGTCGACGCCTCCCGATGGGTCATCCGCGTCGGGGAATTCGAAAACGGGGCCTCGTCCACCCAGCGCGCAGCGATGCTGCGCCTGCCTGTTCAAGTCCGAGCCGTTCCACATGGGTCGGGCGATGCGTTCATCAGTGAGGAAATCACAGGTGAGCAACAGGCCTTGGAAACGCTGAAGGCCATTCAGGCCATGGGATTCGCGGGAGCGCGGTTGACGCCGGTGCGCGTCGATTGACGGGCGCGGATGGCGTACCTTGCGGTCAAAGTTGGAGCATGTACAGAACCTCGTTTTGGCGGTCAGCGGCCCTGGTTTGGGCGTTGGCAACATCTCAATTGCTCATGGGGCAGTTGGTGATCAATGAATTGATGGCGGACAACAATTCCACCGATTACGACGATTTCTTTGAAGCCGAGGATTGGGTGGAGATATACAACAGCGGAAGCATTGTGAATTTGGCGGGGTATTTCCTCACCGATGACCCGGACAGCCTGAATAAGTGGATGTTTCCTGAGACGAATCCTGCGCTGACGACGGTTTTGCCGGGTGGACACGTGCGGATATGGTGCGACAAGGACCCGGAGCAAGGGGAGGATCACGCGGATTTCAAGCTGAGTGCCGATGGGGAGTCGGTTTTCCTCGTGGAGCCGGACGGGCTGACGGTGGTGGACCAAATCTCATTTGGCCCCCAGGCATCCAACATCTCCTACGGCAGGAGCTGCGACGGATGCGCGGACTGGATCTACTTCAATGTGCCCACTCCGGATGCGCCCAATTCCAATGAAGGCGTGCCGACGGAGCAACTCTATTTCAATGAGTTTCAACACCTCAACGCAACCACCATCGCACCGGAAGCGGGACCAGGCGGGGCGTGGCTTGAGGTGTTCAATCCCAACCCCATCGACGTGAACCTCGCGGGATACACCCTCACAGCGGATGGGACGGCGTGGACGGTGCCATCGAATGACCCCGTGCGCACGCTCATTCCTGCGGAGGGCTTCGCGCTGGTGTGGTTGAGCGGTGACCCGAATTGGGGAGGTGATCATGCTTCGATTTCGGTCGGGAGTGGCGTCCCTCCGCTCAATTGGACGCTGGCTGGACCGGATGGTATGGTGGTGGATGCCGTGGAATGGATCCCTGCAGCCGAGGACGTCAGCTACGGCCGCAGCACGGATGGAGGACCGGGGTGGCAGGAATTTGCTGACCCGACGCCTCGGGTTTCGAACCAGACCGTCATCATCCCGGGAGCGAATTTGGTCATCAACGAATTGATGAGCGACAACACGTGGTCCATCACCGACGATGCAGGCGAGCACGAAGATTGGTTTGAGGTGCACAATCCGACGGATGTGGCGGTGGATTTGGCAGGGTACTACCTGAGCGATAGCTGGAATAATCCGACCAAATACCGCGTCCCCGTGGGCATCCCGGACTCCACCACCATTCCGGCCGGCGGGTTCAAATTGTTCTGGGCCGACGAAGATGGACCGCAAGGTTGGAATCACGTCAATTTCCGGTTGAGCAACACCGGTGAGCACCTCGCATTGCGCTCACCGGATGGTTTCTCGGTGGTGGACTCCTTGAATTTCGGAGAGGTGTGGTCCAATTTCAGCTACGGACGGCTTGAGGACGCTTCACTGCCTTGGGTTTTCTTTGAGCAGTCAACGCCGGAAGCGAGTAACAACGGAGCGACCGTGGAGGTCGCATTGCCGGATGGAGGCGCACGCGCATTTGCTCCCAACCCGGTGGTACGGGGCCAGTTCGTCCAAGTCGCCCAGGCCGGATCGCTCTGGAACATGAGCGGAAGGAGGTTGTTGACCTGGCCGAAAGGTGGGGCCGTACTTGCGCCATCGGTCCCGGGCTTGTACCTCATTCGGTGGGAGGGGACGATGGGCGGTCAGCCGGCTAAGTTGTTGGTGCTGTAATAAAAAGGTGCTGTGATGTCGGTGGGTGGGCGGTTTGTGTTTACTTTTGCGGCCTCATTTGAAGTCGCGTAAGGGCGCGAACATGTTTCACCGTTGGTCCGGCCCTTGATTTGGCCCAACACATTACCCACTGGGACGCATGAGCGAAGAAACCCAGCAACCCGAGGAAGCGCAACAAGCCGCTCCCGAGAACCAAGCTGCTGAAGCAGCGCAACCCGCAGCTGAGGCTGCAGAACCCACTCCCGCTGTTGAACCTGAGAAGCCGAAGCAAGTGCTCACGGAGCGTCCTGCTCTCGCAGAACCAGGCGATTTCGATTGGGATGCTTTCGAAGCAGACACCGACGATTTCACAGCAGAAGAGCGCTCCAACCTGGAGAGCGTCTACGAAAACTCCTTGAACCTGATCCAGGAGAAGGAAGTCGTAGAAGGCAAGGTGTTGAGCGTTTCTAAGAAGGAGGTCGTGGTCAACATCGGCTACAAGTCAGAAGGCGTGGTCAACGCGAGCGAATTCCGCTACAACCCAGACCTCAAGCCGGGCGACGTGGTTCCGATTTTCATCGAGCGCCAAGAAGACAAGAACGGCCAGTTGGTGGTTTCCCACCGCACCGCGCGCATCTTCTCTGCTTGGGATAAAATCAACCAAGCGAAAGACGAGGACCTCATCATCACCGGAGAGGTCAAGTGCCGCACGAAGGGTGGCTTGATTGTCGACGTGTTCGGCATCGAGGCCTTCTTGCCCGGCTCACAAGTGGACGTCAAGCCCATCCGCGACTTCGACGTGTACGTGGGCAAGCAAATG
Source organism: Flavobacteriales bacterium (assembly GCA_023264155.1). GTDB lineage: Bacteria > Bacteroidota > Bacteroidia > Flavobacteriales_D > Sanyastnellaceae > JALQTD01. The sequence continues at coordinate 13,309 of JALQTD010000011.1, forward strand.
GAATTCAAGGTGGTCAAGATCAACCAGGAATTCAAGAACGTGGTGGTTTCTCACAAAGCGCTCATCGAAGCAGAATTGGAGGAACAGAAGCGCCTCATCATCCAAGGATTGGAGAAAGGTTCGGTCCTCGAAGGAACGGTCAAGAACATCACATCTTACGGGGTGTTTGTGGACTTGGGCGGTGTCGACGGTTTGGTCCACATCACGGACATGAGCTGGGGCCGCGTGAATCACCCCGAGGAGCTGGTCCAGCTGGACGACAAGCTGAACGTGGTGATTTTGGACTTCGACGACGACAAGAAGCGGATTGCATTGGGCATGAAGCAGTTGACGCCACACCCATGGGATGCGTTGACGGAAGACCTCGTCGAAGGAGCGAAGATCAAAGGAAAGGTGGTCGTCTTGGCCGATTACGGTGCGTTCGTCGAGATTGCTCCGGGGGTCGAGGGCTTGCTCCACGTTTCAGAGATGTCTTGGTCGCAGCACCTGCGCAGTGCACAGGACTTCTTGAGCGTTGGCGATGAAATCGAGTGCGTCATTCTGAACATCGACCGCGAAGACCGCAAGATGTCCCTCGGCTTGAAGCAATTGAAGAACGATCCTTGGGCAGACATCGAAACGCGTTACCCCGTCGCTTCGAAGCATTCGGGCACGGTGCGCAACTTCACCAACTTCGGTTTGTTCGTGGAGTTGGAGGAAGGCATCGACGGTTTGGTCCACATCTCAGATTTGAGCTGGGAAAAGAAGATCAAGCACCCGTCTGAGTTCTGCAACGTCGGCGATACCATCGAAGTGGTGGTGTTGGAGCTTGACAAAGATCAGCGCCGCATGAGCCTCGGCCACAAGCAGCTTCAGGAGAACCCATGGGAGGTCTTCGAGACCATCTTCGCTGTGGGTTCAACCCACACCGCTACGGTGGTTCGTATCGACGGCAACCAGGCCACGGTCGCATTGCCATACGGACTCGAAGGCGCTTGCCACACCAAGCACTTGCAAAAGCAGGATGGCACGGCCATGGGCGTCGACGAGGCAGGCGAATTTGTGGTGCTTGAGTTCAACCGCAATGCCAAGCGCATCACGGTGAGCCACCTCCGCACTTACGACGAAGGGCCGAAGAAAAAAGAAACGAAGGAGCGCAAGCCGCGGACTTCAGGTGGCGCGAGCAGCCGCATGATGGACGAAGTGAACGCTACGGTTGAACGCAGCACCTTCGGTGATTTGGACGTCTTGTCTGCCTTGAAAGAGCAGATGGAAGGCGGTGCCGCTCCTGCGAAGGAAGAAGCTCCGAAAGCGGAGGCTCCTCAGGCCGAAGCGCCGAAAGCAGAAGAAGCTGCACCAGAGGCACCCGCTGCCGATGATGCTGCTGCGGACGCGCCTGCTGAAGAGCCGAAGAAGGACGACGAAGCGGCTGAATAAGCGCACGTTTCTTGCGAACAAGTATGAAAGGGAGGCATGTCGCCTCCCTTTCGTCTTTCAGTATCTTTGCGCCATGGATTCACATGTCCTGATTGCCCCGAGCTTGTTTGACCGCATCATCGATCGGCTCGCGCACCAATTGCTGGAACATCACGCGTTCACTGAAACGGATTTGGTCGGATTGCAACCGCGAGGAATCTTCCTCGCCCGGCGCCTTCAAAGCCGGCTTCAGGAGTTGCTTCCTTCCAGCACCATCCCTTGTGGAGCGCTCGATGTGACGTTTCACCGGGACGATTTCGGTCGCCGGAATCATCCCATTGCGCCCAATGCAACCGACATGCCGTTCTTAGTAGAAGACCGCCGGGTCATCTTGGTGGATGACGTGTTGCACACCGGCCGCACCATCCGGGCGGGCATGGACGCATTGATGGCGCATGGGAGGCCGCGCAGCGTGGAACTGCTCGTCTTGATCGATCGGAGGTTTCGCCGAGAGCTGCCCATTGAGCCCCGCTATGTAGGCAAGGCCATTGATTCCATTGACGAGCAATACGTGAAGGTGCGTTGGCAGGGGCAGGGCGGATCCGATTACGTGGAGTTGTTCAACCAAAAGCCAGCATGAACCACCTCTCTACCCGACACCTCACGGGCATCCGCGACTTGCAAGAGCAGGACATCCACCTGATTTTGAAGACGGCCAGTGAGTTCAAAGAGGTCATCAATCGGCCGATTCGCAAAGTCCCATCGTTGCGGGATTTGACCATTGCGAACCTGTTTTTCGAAAACTCGACGCGCACGCGCTTGTCGTTTGAATTGGCGGAAAAGCGCCTTTCGGCTGATGTGGTGAACTTTTCGGCGGCGACTTCCTCGGTGAAGAAGGGGGAAACGTTGGTGGATACGGTGAACAACATCTTGGCCATGAAGGTGGATTTGGTGGTCATGCGGCATCCCCACCCCGGAGCTCCCCATTACCTGAAAAGTCAGGTGAATACGCAAATCGTGAATGCTGGTGACGGGACGCACGAGCACCCTACGCAAGCCTTGCTGGATGCCTATTCGATGCAAGAAAGGCTCGGAGATTTGCAAGGGAAACGCATTGCAATTGTCGGGGACATCCGGCACAGCAGGGTGGCCATTTCCAACATCCTGTGCCTGCAGAAATTGGGCGCTTCCGTGCGGGTTTGCGGGCCGAAAACGTTGATTCCGAAGCACATTGCAAGCTTGGGGGTGGAAGTGAGCCACGATTTGGACGCCACGCTGGCCTGGTGTGATGTCGCCAACATGTTGCGTATTCAACTGGAGCGTCAAGGAGGGGAGGAGATGGTGCCCTACTTCCCGTCCCTTCGGGAATACCAAGCGCGGTTTGGGTTGACTTCAGAGCGATTGAATCGACTTGATCGGGCCATCACCATCATGCACCCAGGCCCGATCAACCGAGGGGTTGAAATTTCGAGCGATGTGGCGGATAGCGAGCACGCCATTATTTTGGACCAAGTAGAAAATGGCGTGGCTGTTCGCATGGCAGTAATCTACCTCCTTGCAGGGGTGCGATGAACGCCGAGACAACTTATATTAGCGCACAAGAACCCACTTGAATGAATTTCTCAGTTGAACAACGCGATGCCGTGGCAACGCTCAAGGTCCACGTGGAAAAACTGGACGCACGGTATGCCCCTGAATTGAAAGCTGAATTTGTTGCGCTGGCCAACGATGGCAAGTTCAACATGATCCTGGACCTGACGGAGGCTCGGTACTGCGATAGCAGCGGACTGAGTGCTGTTTTGGTCGGCAATCGGTTGTGCCGGGACAACGGAGGCTCCTTCGTGCTTTGCGGCTTGCAGGCCTCTGTCGAAAAACTCATCCAAATTTCTCAATTGGACCGCGTTTTGAATATCACGCCGACCGCTTCTGAAGCGTTCGACATGGTCGTGATGGAAGAAACGGAACGTTCCTTGGGAGCCAACCCCTCTGAATCATGAAAAATGCAATCAGCGCAGTAGCCTTTATGTTGGCTGCTGGATTTGCTGCGGCTCAATGTACCGCAGATTTCGACTTCGGTACGGCAGCGTGGGGGGCTTCCCCAGATGCTTCGGTTGGAGAGCAATTCGATACTGCGTACGTCAACGTGGATTACAACGATGTGTTCCACGTCTTGGTGCCCGTTGACGCATCGGAGATCGACCCAGCCTTCCAATTGCCGTTGGATTCCATCATCCTTGTGGATGCAACCCTCATTGCCGATTCGGGCGCGGGCGCAACCTTGTCATTTGAGGATGTCGGACTGGAAATCGTGTGCAACAACAACGGAGTATCCCCGAATCCATGCACCTTTGTCGGGGGCGGTCAGTACTGCGCCGAATTAACTGGGGTGCCGAACCAAGGCGGACTGTTCGCCATGACCCTCGAAGTACAAGCTTGGGTGACGGTATTCGGCGTGGCGGTTCCTCAGCCCTACTTGTTCGATGGATTCACCCTGACGGTCATCGGCCCGAGCAGCATCGAAGAAGCGCAGGACCTGCGGTTCAACATGTACCCGAATCCGAGCGCGGATCAATTCCAAGTGGAACTGCCCGCGGGCGAGCAAACGAATCGCTTGGTTGTGCGCGACTTGATGGGCCGTACCATGCACGAAGTCAATGCCTTGAATCAAGACCGTGTCGTGATTGACGTGGCCACTTGGTCCGATGGCATCTACTTCGTCACCCTGGAAGGTGCGAACAGCCAATGGACCGAGCGCCTCGTGGTGCGCCACTGAGAGCTTCGGTGAACCATAGATTTGAGATCACCATCATTGGGTGCGGTGCTGCCGCACCCAATTTGCGTTTCAACACCACCTCCCAAGTGGTCAACATCCATGAAAAATGGCTGTTGCTCGATGCTGGGGAAGGGGTTCAATTGGGGTTGCGCAGGCACAAAGTCCCCTTCAGCCGCATTCATCACATCGCCATCAGCCACATGCACGGTGACCACGTGTTGGGTTTGCCAGGCCTGATCGGGAGCATGAATTTGCTTGGCAGGAAGGATCCGTTGAAGCTATTCGGCCCCGCGGCCTTGGAGCCGTGGCTCATGGAAACCCTTCGTCTGACCTCGACTTTTTTGCAGTTCCAGCTCGAGTTTCACGCGTTGACCGCAGGGGCAAGTGAGGTGATTTGGGATGCAGCGACTTTCACGGTCAGTGCCTTCCCAACCCGGCATCGCATTCCGACGCATGGGTTCTTGATTCGGGAGAAGGCGCGAGCTTGGAACTTGAAGCGTGAATCCGTGCTGTTGCACCAGCTCACCGTGGACGAAATCAAGGCCTTGAAGCGCGGGGAAGTGGTGCGCGAGGGCGTTCGGGCCATTGCGCCAGAGGTGGCCTGCTGGCCTCCGCCCCCAGAGAGGAGTTATGCGTTTGCGGCAGACACCCGACCATCTGAAGCGGTCGCAGCGGCAGTGAGTGGGGCAGATGTGTTGTACCATGAGGCGACCTTCAAGCAGGAGCTTTCACAGCGGGCTCGAGAAACGGGGCACTCCACCGCGCAACAAGCCGCTGAAATTGCAGCAGCAGCCGGCGTGGGACGGCTGGTCCTTGGTCATTTCTCTGCACGCTACCGCGATTTAACCCCTCTGTTGGACGAAGCGCGTGCTGTATTCAGCAACGTCACACTTGCGTCAGATGATGAGGTAATCCACGTATAGTTTGTCATGCGGGCCTTACATTTGCCTATTGAGATTCGTTCTAAATAATGGCACGTGGTCAACATAGCACTCATAGATAGCAGTCCGTTGTTTCGGATGGGGTTGACCTCGCTTCTGAAAGAAATAGCGAATTACCGCCTGCTAGGCGAAGCGGACAGCCCTGCACGGATGCACGAGTTGTTGCAAGCATTCGAGCCCGATGTGGTCATCATTGACTTTCTATCGGATGGATTTTCCGTGGAAGATGTATTGGCCGTGAAGCGTTTGGCACCTAATGCACGGCTCTTGGCCATTACACCTCAGCAATCGGGGAGTGTCTTAATGAACGCGTTGAGGGCAGGAGTGGACAGCTACGTGAAAAAGAACTGCAGCATCGGTGAAGTGATGGAGGCCATCGAGGAGACGTCCGAGGGTGGGCGGTTTTTTTGTGGCCAAATCCTCGAAGCCATTCGACGCGAGAGCATCGACGTCGAAGACCTTGCGCCGGTGGATTTCACGTGCGATCCCGTTGGCTTATCCGCCCGGGAAGCAGAGGTCATCACGATGATTGCCGAAGGCATGACCAACGCCCAGATTGCAGAGCGGTTATTCCTCAGTGCCCACACGGTGAACACGCACCGCAAGAACATCATGCAAAAGCTCGGTGTAAACAACACCGCCGCCTTGGTAATGTACGCGGTGAAGAGCGGTTTCACTAGCCCGAATCGGTTCTTGTTCCAACCGGCTTGAGCGCCAAAGTCGGCGACCTGCCAATGGGTTACGCCAATTCCTCCCAAAAGTCCCGCAAACCTGCGCCTGTACTTGGAACACGGCCGCCAAATTCCGACATTTGTGCGCGCTCAATGAAAGACTGCCATGATTGAAACCACTTCCTCCTTCAAGATTTCTCCAATCAGCAATTCGCGGCTTCCGCAAGTTGATTTTGAGAACCTGACATTTGGTCGGACGTTTTCAGACCACATGTTCACCATGGACTTTGAGGACGGCAAGTGGCAACAAGGCAGGATCGAGCCATATGGCCCGATGACGGTCAGCCCAGCATCGATGGTCTTTCACTACGGCCAGGCCATTTTTGAAGGCATGAAGGCCTACCGCCAAGCCGACGGAAGCGTTTCCTTGTTCCGCCCTGGCCGGAATATCGAGCGGTTCAACAAGTCCGCACACCGCATGTGCATGCCCGAAATGGACCCCCAGGTGTTCATGGACGCACTGGTGCAGTTGGTTTCCATGGACGAAGCCTGGGTGCCAGACGGAGAAGGCGCTTCCCTGTACATCCGCCCGTTCATGATTGCGACGGATTCGTTCGTCGGCGTGCGTCCGAGTGAGCGCTACACGTTCAGCATCTTCACATGCCCCGTGAATGCCTATTACAAGGACCCGGTGAAGGTCAAGGTGGAGACCAAATACACGCGCGCCGCCCCCGGAGGCACCGGTTTTGCGAAAGCAGCCGGGAACTATGCAGCGTCGTTGTATCCATCGAAGCTCGCTCAAGAAAAAGGCTTCCACCAGTTGCTGTGGACCGATGCGGTGGAACATGCTTACATCGAAGAGAGCGGTACGATGAATGCTATGTTCGTCATCGATGGGGTGTTGACGAGCCCGCATACAAGCGAAACCATCCTTTCAGGCGTGACCCGGGACTCGGTTTTGAAACTGGCTGCGGACCTGGGGATTCCGGTCGCAGAGCGCCGCATTGCCGTTGCGGAATTGCGGGAGGGATTGAAGTCGGGGAAAGTTACCGAAGCGTTTGGGGTCGGCACTGCCGCTACCATCGCGCCGATGGCCCTGATTGCATTCGAGGATGAAGAATTGCCCCTCCCCGCGTACGCGGAATGGAAAGTAGCGCCACGGATCTCAACCGAACTTGATGCCTTGCGTCGGGGACGGATCGAGGACCGATTCGGTTGGAACATTCCATTGTAATACGTACATTTTCAGCATGAAGCGAACGTTACAAGTCCTTGCTATCATGCTCGCAGTGGCCGCGCAGAGCGCCGCTCAATTCAGTGATGCACCCATCGGTGTGGGGGCAACGCCATTTGCACTCGCATCCGATTACCGGGCCTTGGGGTGGAATCCTAGCGCCTTGACATGCAGCGGACTCAACCCGGAGCTTGTGGGAGCTGCCGCATCCATAGAAGGGGCGTTCGGTCTGGAGTCTCAGTTGTTGGGGCGCGAAGACCTGTGGGGGGACGTGTTCAACCGAACGGGGTATGAAGATGCCTGGCGGGGATTGAGCCGGGATGAATGGGTGGATCGGTTGATTGACGAAGACATCCACACGTTTGCCAATTTCACCGTGGCGGGAACCTACCGCCGAGGAAAGAAATGGGCGTTCGCGTACCGGTCGCGCCAACAATTCATGTCGGAGGCCCGGTTTGATTCGTTCACGGCCGAGACCTTGCTCGGTGGTGCACCGGAGGAAATTTTCTCTCACGTGCTGATTGCCGATAGCTTGTTCAGCTTGGACGCCATTGACTTTGACACGTTGGATTTGGCAAACCAAATCGTCAGCCTCATCCCTGCGGACGCCATTGTCGGCGAATTGCTCGGCGAATCGCGCATTGGATTTCAATACCTGCGATCGCACGAAATCGGAATTTCCAAGCAATGGGGGAGTGCCGAGGATTGGCAATTGCACACGGGCATCACCGGTCGGCTTTTGCTCGGAAACGGGCATTTTGAAATTCGAGCGGATGAAAACGGAGAGCTCGACGCATTCGGCGCCTTTTCTTCGGGGTTCAGCATCCCGCCTTTGGACAGCGTTTCGTTGTCGCCGACGTTGGAAGGCGTCCGGCAATGGGGGCCCGTGGGGCAGGGGTGGAGCTTTGATGTCGGCGCAACGTTGCGGCACCCCGACGGGCACTGGGTATCCGCGGCAGTGACCAACATCGGAGCCATGGAATGGAGAGGCGAACGCTATTCGGTCGACCAGGCCCTGTCCAATTGGACGGCGCAAGCCACTGGGCCGACCCAAATCGTGCAGTTGATGACCACGTCCATCGACCCCACGACGTGGTTTGACTTCGGCACCAGCGAAACACGCACCATCAAAATGCCTGGTCGCGTGCATTTGGGCGGAGGCATGGTGTTGAGCGAAGATGTCCTGGTCGCTGCGGATGCGAGTTTCGACAACCGGGACCGCATTGGGGGCGTGGGGTCCCGCCTTGGTGCCTCGATGGTGATGCGGTTGCTGCCGAATTGGCGGATTGACTTCGGTTTTGCGCACATCGCCGAGCGCGGTATAAAGGTGCCGGCGGGGACGGTTTGGCGTTTTCAAGAAAGCGGGTTCGAACTCGGCATGCGGCTCGGTGACATCCAAGCGCTGTGGAACAGTGTACAATCCGATTTAAGCAGTCAATTTTGTTTCGCACGGTGGACTTGGTGAAGCGCGTGAACCACCGTGCTGCACTCGTTGTTGCTCTCTGCACCTGGTTGCTGACGAACCTCAATGCGCAAGAAATGGAGAAGATCACGTTGGGAGGAGGATGCTTTTGGTGCATCGAAGCGGTGTACCAATCGCTCAATGGCGTAGAATCCGCAGTCTCAGGATACATGGGCGGACACATCAAGAATCCGGCCTACCGCGAAGTGTGCACAGGTCGAACGGGACACGCCGAAGTGGTGCAGATCTCTTTTGACCCCAACGTCCTCGCTTGGGAGGACCTGTTTGCCGTGTTCTTTACCGCCCACGACCCGACGACCCTCAACCGCCAAGGAGCGGACGTTGGCACCCAATACCGGAGCGCCATCTTCTACCACAGCGAAGCCGGCCGATCCGCCGCCGAAGCAGCCCTTTCGAAGTGGAACCAAGCCGATGCCTGGGATGGAAACATCGTGACCACACTCGAAGAGGCCCCAGCGTTTTACCCGGCTGAGGACTACCACCAACAGTACTTTGAACTGAATGGCGAAGCCCCTTACTGCCGGGCGGTCATCGCCCCGAAAATGAAAAAGGTGCAAACCCAGTTCGCACCTCTTTTCAAGTCACATTAAAGCGCCCGCCCGGTTACTCTCCGGCTTCTGCTTCAGCAATCTTTTCATCGAGCAACCGCTCGATGTCGGCGAGGGCAGCAGCACTCAGTCGTGCATCGGCTTTGGCCAGCTTTTTCATCGTCCGGTACATCGCGGCTTTTTTGATCTCCATGGCCACGTAGACCGTGTACATGCCCTCTGCATTCAGGTACTTTTCCTGTCCGATGATGCGGATGTCGGCGAGCGTGGTATTCGTCACTTCGCGCACCAGCGTCTCGAAGCGCTCGATGGCTTCGTTCACATGCGCACCTTGCACGTCCTTGCTATAATTGTCCGTCACCACTTGAATGGTGGTTTGCAGCTGCTGGGCCAAACCCGTGCGCGCATCCATCTCCGCCTTGCTCTGCGCAATCGCATCCTTGCTCGAGCTGGCCTTCCCGGTGGCTCGGAAATAGCGATTATTCGACTCGTATTTGTTACCAGTGAACGGCTCTTTGACCTGCGTTCCAAGGGCATTTCCGCCGCCGCAGCTGGTGAGACCGAGGGTGATCAATGCCGCAAAAAGCAAGGCAAAGGTGGGGCGTAAGGTGTGGATCATGTTGAGAAAGTTTGTGCGGCATTCAACGAATACCGTGCCAAATGTAAGCCGCCGCCGCAGGATGATGCGCCCTGCCTGCCTATTTTTGAACCCATGCGCTGGCTTGACCAAATCAACACCCGCCTCTTACAACGCAAATCACCCGTCCCCCGTGACGTTCGAGGCGTGAACTTGCCGGCTGCTCAACGGGTCGCCTTGATCTACCATGCCCCCAATGAACAGCGCTTCAAAGCGGTCAAACGGTTGGCGCGGCAGATGCAGCAGGACCACGGCGTCCAGCACGTCGTCCGCTTCACGTGGGTTGATGCGAAGCCAGAGCACGTGCCGGTTTGGTTGGCCCAAAAGCTGGACTCCAAATTCATTTGCAAGCAAGACGTTAACCTGTTCGGCCACCCCCAAGGCGAAGCCGCTCCTTTCGTAGCCGAGGAATTCGACCTGCTCATCAACCTCGACCCTGCACTTCCATTGCCCTTAGCACATGTCGTCCGCGATTCCGCTGCCTGCATGAAGGTCGCCATCCGGCAGCCCCTGCGCAACGAGGACTACGACGTCCTGTTCGAACCGCGCGAAGGCGAATCGGAAGCCGACCGCTGGCAACGCATGCTGGCCTTTCTTTCCAACACGCAACTGACCTAACATGCAGTTCCCCACTTCGCCTGCCGGACACGGCATTTCCCTTGTCACCCCCTTCACGGAAGGGGATCAGATCGACTGGCCAGCCCTGCAACGCATCATCGAGAAGGGCATCGCAGGGGGCGCGGATTTCTTCGTGGTCCTCGGACCGGGGGCGGAGGTGCGGTCATTGGAGGCCATCGAACAGCAACGCATCGTCGAATTTGCGCTGGACGTTTTGCAAGGCCGGCGTCCCCTCATGCTCGGCGTCTCCGCGGCCTCTACGAAATCGACCATCGCCCGCCTGCGGGAAGCGTTCCCCGAAAACACCCCGCGGTTGAACCCGAAGAAGGGACTCGCTGCCGTCCTCTTGGAGGTACCGAATGACCCGGGCATCCCGCAATTGGGCTTGGTGAGCCACTTCCAAACCATCGCCGAAACGTCCCCGCTCCCCATCGTGCTCCACCAGCGCCGCGGCCCGAAAGGCTCGGGCTTGCTCGCTGAATCGGTCATCAACCTTTCGAACCACCCCCAGCTCATCGCGTTCATGGATGGTCGGGTCGATTTGGCGCTCACGGGCGAAGTCATTCGCAACAAGGCGCCGGGCTTCAAGGTGCTCGTAGGGGACGATGTGTCCGCGTTGCCCGTGCTCGCGTTGGGCGCCGATGGCGTGGTTTCGTCCATCGGGAATGCGTTTCCGAAAGCGTTTTCGGATTTGGTAAGCCAAACCCAATTCGGAGACCTCCCCACGGCCCGCACCACGCACCATCACCTCGCCCCGCTCCTTCGGTTGCTCGAGCACACGGCAACTGCCACCGGCACGAAAGCCGTCCTCGAGCACCTCGGGATGTGCCGCGCGGACGTGCGCCTGCCCCTCTCGCGCATTCCCGAAATGGAAAACCGAGCGGTTTACCGCGCCATTGCCGACATGGATCGCAGCGTGTCGGGGTTGTAAGCGCGGCGCGCTCAGCCCCGCACCTGCAGCACGCGCTCGCTGGCCGCGACAATGGCCTCGGCATTGAGCCCGTACTTCTCCATCAACTGCGCCGGCGTACCGCTTTCGCCAAATTGGTCGTCCACGGCAACGTGCTCCATGCGCGCGGGTTGGTGTTCTGCCAAGGTCCGCGCCACAATGCTCCCCAATCCGCCCGCTTTTTGGTGCTCCTCCGCCACGACCACACGTCCGGTGCGCTTCACCGACTCGATCAACGCGGCTGCATCAAACGGCTTAATGGTGTGGTAGTTGAAGACATCGGCGTGGATGCCGCGCTCGCGCAACGCCAACGCCGCTTGAACGGCTTCCCAAACCAAATGCCCGGTCGCCACAAAGGTCACGTCGTTTCCGCTCATCAAGTTCTGCGCCTTGCCGATGGTGAAGGGCGCATCTTCCTTCAGGAAAATCGGCACCGAAGGCCGGCCGAATCGCAGGTACACGGGGCCGTGGTGGTCAACCAAGGCTTCAGTGGCCTGTTTGGTTTGGTTGTAGTCGGCGGTGCAGATGACGGTCATGTTGGGCAACATAGCCATCATGCCGATGTCCTCGAGGATTTGGTGGGTCGCTCCGTCTTCGCCGAGGGTGAGTCCTGCGTGCGAGGCGCAGATCTTCACGTTCTTGTCCGAGTAGGCGATGGATTGTCGGATTTGGTCGTACACGCGGCCAGTTGAGAAATTCGCAAAGGTGCCGGTGAAGGGGATTTTGCCACCGATGGTCATGCCTGCTGCGAGGCCCATCATGTTTGCCTCAGCGATGCCCACTTGGAAGAACCGCTCGGGAAAGGCGTCTTTGAACGCGTTCATTTTGAGGGATCCGGTCAAATCAGCGCACAAGCCGACCACTTGGTCGTTCCGGCGTCCGGCTTCAAGCAAGCCCGCTCCGAAGCCGCTGCGGGTGTCTTTTTTCTCGGTCGGTGTCGTGCTGGAAATGAATCGTGAATCAACCATGGGTGGTGAGATTGGTGGTGTTTCCTGAAGAAATGGTGAAGGTCCTTTGGACGGATAAATCAGTGGAGGTGGCCCCGCGCGCGCGGAAGACCAAATGGTATCGTCCGGGCTGCAAGACGTAACGGCCCGATGGGTTGGCGGCCTCGAACTTGATGACGGTTTCGCCGGCATCGTCGAGGATGGCTCCGTAACCCGCTGCGCCTGTGTCGAGGACCAAATCGCCTGGCGCCGCGATTTCCACGGGCACCACCCGGCCGGTCTGCACTTGCACATCGCGCACCCAGGTCGGCGGCACCGTCGGAAACCGCAGGTCATAGCGGCCATGGAGCACTTTCAAGTCGTCCCCGAGGGGATGCGAATGGATGGGCGCGCAACCGCCTTTCAAATACAGGTCCACCAAGAAATCACCGTACGGATTCCGCGCATTCCGGGCGAAACCGGTTTGCAGAACCCCTTGACCGGCCTGGGGAAACAAGATGCGGTTGTGTGCACGGGCATTCAAACGCACGGAATCCTGCGTCATCGGCGGAATGGTGTGCGCCGTGACCCGATAAGTCGGAATGGGGTCCACGTGGAGGGTATCCGGCAAGCCCCGCTTGTTTAAGGTGTGCACAAACCGTTCGAGCACCGCCCCAGAATGGGCATCTTCAAACGTGATGGCCACGTTGGATTCAAATACCGGTGGGGTAGAAGCGGTGGCGGCGGTCGCGATCAAGTCCACCTCGACGGTCGTGTCGTGCATGGCCTGCTCAATGACGATGTCGAGCACCTCGCGAAACGTGTCGGTGTCGGTCGCATCGAAGTAATTGCCCACGCACCGAAAGGTTTCCTTGAACTGGTCGTCCAGACCGATGCCGATGATGAAGGGCTTGACGATGATGTTGCGGGATTGGAGGGCCCGCGACACCGCGCACGGATCGCCGTCGCACGCCTCGATGCCATCGGTGATGAGGATGATGACGTTGCGGCCATTCGCATCAGCGAAATCCTCCGCAGCCAACTCCAACGAATGGGCGATGGGGGTGGTGCCGCGCGCTTGGATGCGCTTCAAGGCCGTCCGGATGTGCATGTTGTTGCCCGACGCGATGGGCACCACGAGCTCGGTGTCTTCGCAATCTTGCTCGCCTTGGACGAAGGTGGTTTGGTGGCCGTAAACGCGGAGACCGAGCTCGAGCCCGTCGATGCCGTATAATTCATTCAGCGCCTCGCCGAGCAGGCGGGTGGCCGCTTCGATTTTCCGCGTTCCTCCCCAAAAGGCGTTCATGCTGTTCGAAGCGTCGAACACGAACAGCAACCGCGTGGGCTCGTCCAAATCGCCGAGTTCAGCGCGCACCGATTGCGTCCTTCCCGTGATGGGGAAAGCCATTGCGAAGCACACTGCGATGAGGAAGAGCCAGCGCATCAATAATCGCCGAGGGTTTCCGGGATTTGGGCCAAGGCCGCGGCCAACTGCTCATCGTTCGGAGCAATGCCATGCCAGTGGTGAGTGCCTTCCATGAAGTCCACCCCGCGCCCCATGGCCGTTTCCATCAGGACGACCGTCGGAATCCCGGAGCCGCGTGCGGCGTCGGCTTCTTTGATTACCCGATCGAGGTCCTCGAAATCGTGCCCGTTGCACGTGAGGACGCGCCAGCCGAACGCCGACCACTTCGCAGCGAGGTCGCCAAGCGACAAGACGTCATCGGTGGGGCCGTCAATTTGTTGGCCGTTGCAGTCGATGAAGCTGACGATGTTGTCGATGCGGTGGTGGGCGGCGTACATGGCGGCCTCCCAGATTTGGCCTTCTTGCAACTCGCCATCTCCGTGCAAGGTGAATACGGTGCGGTCATCGCCGTTCAACTGCTTCGCCTGCGCCGCGCCCAACGCCACGCTCAATCCCTGGCCAAGCGATCCCGACGCCACCCGGATGCCCGGCAAGCCTTCCTCGGTAGCGGGATGCCCTTGCAACCGGGTGTTCAATTTCCGGAAGGTGGCGAGCTCGGCCACCGGAAAGTACCCGCGGCGGGCGAGCACGCTGTACCACATGGGGCTGATGTGCCCGTTGGAGAGGAAAAACAGGTCTTCGCCCGCGCCGTCCATGTTGAAAGGCTCGGGCACGACGTGCATGCGATCGAAGTAGAGTTTTACCACCAAATCCGTGCATCCAAGGGAACCGCCGGGGTGACCGGAGGAAGCACCGTGGACCATGCGAACGATGTCGCGTCGAACTTGTTGGGCAATGGCTGTGAGATCGTGGGACATGTGGGGTGGGTTTGCGCGGCAAAAGTACCGCTGTTCAGGGGAAATTCCGCGCGGTGTGGACAACCTGTGCGCAAGTGAGCGGAGGAGTATGTTTTGGCCTTTAACATTGTACCTTCGCAGCCTCAAAACCCGCTTCCCATGGCCCTGAAATGTGGCATCGTCGGATTGCCGAATGTCGGAAAATCCACCCTGTTCAACTGCCTGAGCAACGCAAAAGCGCAGAGCGCGAATTTCCCTTTCTGCACCATCGAACCCAATGTGGGCGTGATCACGGTGCCGGACGCCCGGCTGAACAAGCTCGCCGAATTGGTGCAGCCGCAGGCCGTTCAGCCGACCACTGTAGAGATTGTGGACATTGCTGGCCTGGTCAAAGGCGCAAGCAAAGGGGAGGGGCTCGGCAACAAGTTCCTCGCCAACATCCGCGAGACGGACGCCATCCTGCACGTGCTGCGGTGCTTCGATGACGGCAACGTGGTGCACGTCGATGGGAGCGTGGATCCGCTGCGGGACAAAGAAGTCATTGACATGGAGCTGCAACTGAAGGACCTCGAATCCGTTGAGGCCCGGATGCAAAAGGTGAAGAAAGCGGCAGGCACCGGCGACAAGGATGCGAAAAAACTGCTCGAGCTCTACACGAAGTTGCACGCATCCCTCTCAGCCGGCACTTCGGCGCGCGCAGTAGAGGTGGAAGAAAGCGAAATCCCAGCGCTCAATGAACTGCAGCTCTTGACGGCCAAGCCGGTGCTCTACGTGTGCAACGTGGACGAAGGCTCCGTGGTGAACGGCAACGCCCACGTGGACCGCGTCCGGGAAATGGCAGCGGCCGAAGGGGCGGAAGTCATGATCATCGGAGCGGCCATCGAGGCGGACATCGCTGAGTTGGAGGACGTGGAAGAACGCACGGAATTCCTCAACGACATCGGGCTCGAAGAACCGGGGGTTGCGAAACTGATCCGGGCGGCGTACCACTTGCTGAAGTTACAAACCTACTTCACTGCAGGGGTCAAGGAAGTGCGCGCTTGGACCATCAAACAGGGCTCCACCGCCCCGGAAGCTGCGGGGGTCATTCACACCGATTTCCAAAAGGGATTCATCCGAGCAGAGGTGATTGCCTACGATGATTTTGTGCACTACGGCTCGGAAAACGCGGTCAAGGAAGCGGGGAAATTGAAAGTCGAAGGAAAAGAGTACATTGTGCAAGATGGTGATGTCATGCACTTCCGCTTCAATGTCTGACTTCGGGCGGCTTTTTTACGCGTCAGCGGTGTGGTTCGGCGTGCTTGCCGGTTGCAGCCCTCAAGCAGCCCCAGAACCAAGCACTGCCATGCCAGCCGCTATCGTAAACGCCATGGCGGAACAAGAAGCGGCGTGGAATGCCGGAAGCATCGAAACCTTCATGTCCGCGGGCTATTGGCAGGATGAGGAGTTGATGTTCATCGGGAGCCGCGGCATCACG
The DNA here is from genome assembly GCA_023264155.1 of Flavobacteriales bacterium. Classification (GTDB taxonomy): domain Bacteria; phylum Bacteroidota; class Bacteroidia; order Flavobacteriales_D; family Sanyastnellaceae; genus JALQTD01. Next base: position 29,223 of record JALQTD010000011.1, read on the forward strand.
TATGGTTTTGCACCGGTGTTGAACAATTACTTGAACTCCTATCCCGATGGGGCCTCCCGAGGGATCTTGACCTTTGAGAACCTGGAGTGGGTGCCTTTGGGGAATGACCACGGCCTCGTAGTGGGCAAGTGGTCCTTGGATCGGGATGAACCGCTGGACGATTTGTCCGGACATTACAGCTTGGTATGGAAGCGCTTGCCGGAGGGATGGCGCATCATCGCAGACCACAGCAGCTGATGAGTTGGCTGCTCCCGATCGTCGCCGTGACGCTGTGGGCGTCTTTCAAAGGGTTCAAGGACACGGCCTTTCGCAACAAGTGGTTGCTTGTGCCGTACAAAGTGCACTACGACCGGCAAAGCTACCGGCTGCTGACGCATGGTTTCATTCACGCGGACACGACGCACTTGTTCTTGAACATGTTCGTCTTGTGGCAATTCGGGGGCTCGGTGGAGGACGCCTTGCGCTACGGCGAGCTGGATTCTGGCTGGCTGGGCCTTTCCAACAGGTGGACTTTTGCCGTGCTTTACTTCGGCGGGATGCTTGCCGCCGGCTTGCCAGCGCTGTCCAAACACAAGGACAACCCGAACTACGCGTCCCTTGGAGCCAGCGGGGCCGTCTCAGCCGTGCTCATGGCGTATATCTTGCTGTACCCGACGCACAAACTGCTCCTGTTCTTCGTCATCCCCATGCCGGCAGTCGTTGCTGGGGTGCTGTTCTTCGTCTACGAGTCCCACATGAACCGGAAAGGACGGACGGGCATTGCCCACGACGCCCACCTCGTGGGAGCGGCATTCGGCGCGATGCTGATGTTGGCCTATGAACCGGCGCTGCTTGCCAACGCGTTGGAAGCGCTGCGCAATGCGTGGAGCGGCTTGTGGTGATTCAGTCAGCAGAACGAGGCACCAAGCGGTACACGTCTTCATTCGGGCGCTTCATGTAGTAGCGCTCCCGTGCAAAGCGTTCGAGGGAGGCGCTGCTGCTCATGAGCTCGTCCAAGTCGGCGCGTACCCGTTCCTTGTCCAGCTCAATGCGCTGCACTTCCCGTTTCAAGACGTTCACTTCGTGTGCCGTGCGCATGATGTGCACCAGGTCGATGTCCGCTGCGAAGGTTACCCAAATCAGGGCCACCACCGAAGTCAATCCGTACTTGGACTGCAGGCCGGCTAGGACCTTGCGTTGAACCGCCTTCCAATTCATGCTTCTCCTTCCGGTGCGTCGTCGCCTTTTACGGGGCCTTCCAACGCTTCTTCAGCGCCGTTTGGCATCTTCAAAAAGCCGCCTTTGACCACATCGAACTTCAAGCCATCCTTGCCTTTGCGGTATCCCGCTTTCAGCAAGTCGCCTTCTTCCATGGCCGCATTGATGATCTGCTCAGCCATCGGATCCTCGAGGTACTTCTGAATGGCCCGCTTCAAGGGACGTGCACCGTATTTTTCATCGTACCCGTTATCGACCAGGAAGTCCTTGGCGCCTTTCGTGATCTCTATGCCGTAGCCCAAGCTTTCAATGCGCTTGACCAACGCAGCCAACTCCAAGTCGATGATTTGGTGGATGTCCTCGCGCTTCAAGCTGGAGAAGAGGATGACATCGTCGATGCGGTTCAAGAATTCAGGTGAGAAGGCGCGCTTCAAGGCCGTCTGAATCACGCTGTTGCGGTTTGCTTCCTCATTCGCTTCACGCGCTGCGGTGCCAAATCCGACTCCCGATCCGAAGTCCGCCAGTTGCCGGGCTCCGATGTTGGAGGTCATGATGATGATGGTGTTGCGGAAATCGATCTTGCGGCCCAAGCTGTCCGTCATTTGGCCATCATCCAACGCTTGCAAAAGCAAGTTGAACACATCGGGATGGGCCTTCTCAATTTCATCGAGCAACACGATGGAGTAGGGGCGGCGGCGCACCTTCTCGGTCAGCTGCCCACCTTCTTCATAGCCCACGTACCCGGGAGGCGCTCCGATGAGCCGGCTCACCGCGAACTTCTCCATGTACTCGGACATGTCGATGCGGATGAGCGCTTCCTCGCTGTCGAACATGAAGCGCGCCAGCACTTTCGCCAACTGCGTCTTGCCGACGCCCGTGGGGCCGAGGAAGATGAACGAACCGATGGGTTTGTTCGGATCCTTCAAACCCGCGCGGTTGCGCTTGATGGCGCGGGCCACCTTGACGATGGCTTCGTCCTGCA
>JALQTD010000120.1 GCA_023264155.1 Flavobacteriales bacterium
CCGTACGCATCCGCTGAAAAAAGTCCGCACTGAGCATCCCTCGGGTGTCCTTGGATAGCGGAACGTGCAGGCTGACGATGTCCGCCCCCGCAAGCAATGCGTCGAGCGAGTCCACCCCTACGCAACGTGCCGGGTCGGTATCGTACCCCGTCACTTGGAACCCAAGCCCTGCCGCCAAATTCAGTGCCCTGCCGCCAATCCGTCCCACCCCGATTGCCCCGAAAGTCAACTGAGACACCCCCTTCACGCGATCAAGCGACAAGGCTTGCCAGGGTTCAGGGTAAGCATGGAGCGCCCCCTCAAGTTCTGCATGCCCCCGCGCCCAATCGAGCGCAAAAGCCACCGCACTCAACGCGACTTCTTCTGTGCAATAATCTGGGATGTTCGCCACGTCGATGTTGCGCGCCCGGCATGCCGCGAGGTCGACCTTGTCGTAGCCAACCCCCAGCCGAACGATGCCGCGCAACGACGGATAGGCTTCCAAGAAAGCAGCATCCACGGTGGTTTGGTGGACCAGCAGCACCTCCGTCGTCGCGGCAGAATCCGCCACCGATTCGAATCGCTCGGCCAGCCACTTCGCGGGTCCATCGGTCGTTCCCACCTTCATTTTCGGGGCAGTCTGTATTCGACAAACGTTCGGCCATGCAGCCCGTGGCGCATCCGTTCCTCCTTGTGTTTTAACGTAGCTGCATCCGCTGCGACCGCTTTTTGGATCGCATCAAGCGCCTGCTCCGAGGGATAGAGCCAACGCACAAGGGTCTCACCCGTCGGGAGCACATCCCGCGACAGGAATGCAGCGCCATGCCGTTCATGCACCGGCTGGACCAAATCATGGAACACCCGCGCAGCCGCAGCATGGTCCGCTTCCTGCGATTGGTAAATGCGCACCCGCTCAAATGGTGCGCGCTCGGCAGCAGGCGCCAACCACGGGCGAACAGACGCAAGCTCGAACCAACGCTTCGAAGGCATCTCCCTCAACGCCTCCTGCACAGGCGCCACCCCGAGCTCCTCGATCAACGTGTCCACCCAATCCTGCGGCCAATTCGCTCGCCCCGCCAGGCGGTACAATTCGAACGGAATCGTGCACGCAGGCAACTCCCAGTCCTCATCCCGTGCCTCCAGCAAGGCCGGACTGAATGACCGCCCGGCCAACCGCAAGGCCTCTTCGAGCCGCAAGTTCCGCCCCCCTAAGCCCATGCCACAGACCGAACCGTCCAACCACGTGCATCCCGCTGCGAGCGCTTCGGCGCTGTTCTCGACAGCCCACTGCCGGTTGTTGTGCGGATGAAAGCCGATCTCACCCTGCCATACCTCCCGCACTGCAGCCACCAGCGGCCGAACGTCCTTCGGCTCCAAATTCCCCCGCGAATCGGCGAGGTAGAGGGCGTCAACAAGCGGCGCTTCCGCAGCAACCCCTGCTAGGAAATCCGGGGTAAATGCGCTCACATTTGTGATGTTCAGGGTCACGGTGAACCCCAGCGCCTTCGCTTCCCGCGCGATCTCGAACGACGGCGAGGGGTCCAGGGCTTGAACCGTTACCCTGACCAACTCCACCAAGCCCTGCCGCGCGCGCAGTACCGCTCGCCAATCGCGGCAAGAGGGCCGGATCATGCCCGCTAATCGCGGGGAAATGCGTTGCAAGCGCTTCAATGTTTCAGGCGATGAACCCGCGCATTCGCTGAGGCCAGGAGCATCGTCGAGGTAGCCCACTTCGATGTAATCCACCGGCTGAGCACCGACCAGCGCCACCAACCGGTCCATCACAGCGGACGAAAATCCCCAGCCGTTTAAAAAGCCGCCATCCCGTAAGCTGCAATCCAATACCTTCATTTGTCGCCCTTCAGATTCCAGTCGAACACAAACACGTCGCGCCATCCGATTTGGCCATCGAGCGCATGCAACTCGCTCACATCGTGAAAACACATGCGGTCGTTGATGAGCAGTGCCTCGGCCCGATTGCGTAAGGTATGCGAAAACAACAGGCGCTTGCTAAGATTGTAAATGCGCGATTCCGCCCCTCGGATGTTGTGGCTCTCCCAGTGAACAATGGCCACGAACGCATGGCCATCCTGGTGAATGCCTTCGGGTGTCGACGTTCCTGCATGGTCGCCCACGACCTCCACGCGGAATTGATGCACCGCCACCTCGTAAGCTTTCAAATCGATGCCCCAATGTGCCGCCTGCCGCTCGGCAAAGAGCTGCAGCAATCCGGTTTCCATCACTTCCTTATCGATGGGCTCGAACGTGCGCTCCAAATCTCCGACCAAAACATTGTATTCAAGCGACTGCTTGAACATGTAATCATCCGCATACTCCCAGCTATCGGCTACCTTTGAGAACCGCTGAAACCGCCGGTAACGGGAAGCTCCCGGCACGTTGTACCACGCATCCGGCGCAAGCTGTCCGAAAGAGCGTGTGAGCACCTCCTCGGACGCCGCTGGCTCACCAAGACTTGGCTGCAGGCCGAGCAAATCCCAACCCATTGAATGATCGAAAATCGAAGAGGTCATGCGTGGGGATACGCTTCTAAACGCTTGTAGGTTGCACCCCTTTCCGCTTTCATCAACATTCCCGAACTTTGCGCCCTCAAATCCTGATTATGGCTAAAATCATCTACACCCTGACCGACGAAGCGCCGATGCTGGCGACGTATTCATTCCTGCCGATGGTGCAGGCCTTTGCTGGCAAGGCGGGGGTGAGCATGGAGACGCGCGACATTTCGTTGGCGGGTCGGATTTTGGCCCAATTCCCGGACCTGCTGACGGAGGAACAGCGCGTGGGCGATGCCTTGAGTGAGCTAGGCCAAATGGCCCTCACGCCCGAGGCGAACATCATCAAGCTGCCCAACATCAGCGCCTCGATCCCGCAGCTCAAGGCCGCGATCAAGGAGCTCCAGCAGCAGGGCTACGACCTGCCCGACTACCCCGACGAGGCGAAGAACGCGGACGACGAGGACGTCCGCGCCCGCTACGACAAGGTCAAGGGCTCCGCGGTCAACCCGGTGCTGCGCGAGGGCAACAGCGACCGCCGCGCTCCGCTGTCGGTGAAGAACTACGCGCGCAAGCACCCCCACCGCATGGGCGCTTGGACCGCGGACTCAAAAAGCCGCGTGGCGAGCATGTCCGAGGGCGACTTCTACGGCTCGGAAACCTCCGCGGTGGTGGAAACGGCCACGGAAGCAAGCATCCGCTTCACCCCAGCCGGCGGCGGCGACGCCGTCGAACTGAAGGGCAGCTTCGCCCTCCAAGCCGGTGAGGTCCTCGACTCGTCGCGGATGAACCTCGCCGCCCTGCGCACCTTCATCGCCCAGGAAATCGCGGCGGCGAAGGCGGAGGGCGTCCTGTTTTCGTTGCACATGAAGGCCACGATGATGAAGGTCAGCGACCCCATCATCTTCGGCGCAGCGGTCGAAACCTTCTTTGCCCCCGTGTTTGAACAGCACGGCGCTGCGCTTGAAGCGGCGGGCGTGAACGTCCGGAATGGACTCGGCGACGTCTTCGCGAAGGTTGCGGAGCTGCCGGCGGCGGAGCGCGAGGCGATTGAGGCGGCGATAGCGGCGGCGGTGGCTGCGGGCCCGGATTTGGCCATGGTCAATTCGGACAAGGGCATCACGAATTTGCACGTGCCGTCGGACGTGATCATTGACGCGTCGATGCCGGCGATGATTCGGAATTCAGGCCAAATGTGGGACGCCCAAGGCGCCTCGCGCGACGCCGTTGCCGTCATCCCCGACCGTTCTTACGCCGGCGTCTACGCCGCCACCATCGACTTCTGCAAACAGAACGGCGCGCTCGACCCCCGCACGATGGGCAGCGTTTCCAACGTTGGCCTGATGGCGAAAAAAGCGGAGGAATACGGTTCGCACGACAAGACCTTCGAGTTCCCCGCCGACGGCACCATCGAAATCGTCGACGCAAACGGCACCGTCCTGTTGAGCCAAACCGGCCACGCCGGCGACATCTTCCGCGCCTGCCAAACCAAGGACGCGCCCATCCGGGACTGGGTGAAGCTTGCGGTCAACCGCGCCCGCGCCACCGGCACGCCCGCCGTCTTTTGGCTCGACCCCGCCCGCGCCCACGATCGGGCCATCCAAGCGAAAGTCGAGGCCTACCTCAAGGACCACGACACCGCCGGCCTCGACCTCCACATCATGTCCCCCGAAGACGCCACGCGCTTCTCCCTCGAACGCATTGTGAAGGGCCAGGACACCATCTCGGTCACCGGCAACGTCCTCCGCGACTACCTCACCGACCTCTTCCCCATTCTCGAAGTCGGCACCTCTGCGAAGATGCTCTCCATCGTTCCCTTGATGAACGGCGGCGGACTCTTCGAAACCGGAGCCGGGGGATCGGCGCCGAAGCACATCCAGCAACTCATGGAGGAGAACTACCTCCGGTGGGACAGCTTGGGCGAGTTTTTGGCGCTAGCCGTGAGCTTGGAGCACCTCGCGGAGGTGGCCGGCAACGCGGGTGCGCGGGTGCTCGCCGAAGCGTTGGACGTGGCTACGGCCCGTTTCCTAGACGAAGACAAGAGCCCCACACGCCGGCTCGGCGGCATCGACAACCGCGGTTCGCATTTCTACCTCGCCTTGTACTGGGCCGAAGCCATGCGCGACCAGCAAGCTGATGCGGATCTCGCCGCTGCATTTGCGGGCCTGGCGGACGCCTTGTCGTCAAATGAAGCCACCATCGTGGAAGAGCTCATCGCGGTGCAAGGCCAGGCCGTCGACCTCGGCGGTTACTACCGGCCGGACGCAGCCAAGGCGGCAGCGGCCATGCGGCCTTCCGCCACGCTCAATGCGCTGATCGACCAGTTTTAAGGGAGCGGTGCCGGGCTCACGTTGAAGGGCCCGGCACGCCGGATCCACAGCTGATCTCCGTGGATCTTGCCGGAATGGCTCCAGCTGCATTCAAATCCAGCAGATGTGAGGTATTCTGCTAACTCGTGTGCGAGTGGTTGGTCCGCATAAAGTTCCACGTTCTCCACTTCGAGCCAAATGCAGCGCACCATTGCCAAGTGCGCGCCCAAGCCGTCGAGGACCATGAGTTCGGCACCTTGGACATCGAGGTGGATGAAATCAGGTGCTGGCCAGCGCCCCGCTGAAATGCCCCCATCGAGGCGGATCGTGGGGACCTCAATGGTTGAGGTGAATGCCACCTGCTTGAAGTAGTCCCTGTGCCCCGTGGGACGCAGCAAAGAACTGCTGTCTGATACTTCGCTTCGCCAATCGGATCGCGCGGGTTCGGAGGACACGTGGAAGGTGGCCCGGCCGACTGCATTGGAGGCTGCCACCTCGTGCACGTGGGCGCGGTGTGCCAAGCCGGCTCGAATGACCCGTCTGCGCGCGATTTCAGCGACGGCAGGATGCGCTTCAAAAAGATGTACTTCGGTGCTTGGAAACGCACGGGCGTAGGCGATGCCGCTCCCTGCATCGTTGGCACCAACGTCGAAGACAACCCAATGTTTCGTCCGGCCGAAAACCGCTTCCAATGCCGAGAACAACGGACCGATGGCGGACCGCTTCCGCACTTGAGTGTAGCCCCATCCGAACAGCCAGCGCAAGCCAGGAACGGCCAGCATCGCCCGCGAGAAACCATGTATCACAGCCTCGTTCATCAATCGCGGATCAAAGTAACGTGGCCGACCTGACGGACGCCGATGTCCTCGTAAGTCGGTTGGTAATAGAGCGTCCAAACATACGTGTCGTCCGGAGCGTAGTGGTCGCCGTTCGCAACGGCCTCGCCCTCCCAGTATTCCGCCGGGTCGAACGAGTGGAACACCACCTCGCCCCACCGGTTCACGATGGTCAGCTCGTATTCGGCCACCAAGTCCATGTCCGAAAACACCGGACGGAACGCGTCGTTCAGCCCCCTCGAGCCGGTGCCTGCCTGCTGGTTGAGCAAGGACGGCGGAGTGAACGCGTTGGGCACAAACACCTGCAGGAGTTGATCCAATCGGACCCAGCCTTCCTGCTGTGCCATGCAGCCGAAAGCGTTGGCCGCGGTCAAGGTCACCAAGAATTCGCCCGCACCGGAGTAGGTGTGCTGCGTGGTCTCGCCGCCGCCCACGACGCCGTCACCGAAGTTCCAATTCCAAATCGTCGCCCCGATGGACGTGCTTTCAAAGGCCCAAGTGTCGTTAAGCGGATCGATTTGGTCAGCGGTACCGATGAGCGGGGCCGCATCGAACCCGGCCGTCGGCGTGGGGTAGACTTGGATGAGCTGCGGCACGTCGAGCCCGACTTGGCATCCGTCTGCTGAGGTGGCCACGAAGGCCGCAGTGTGCAATCCGGCCTCTGCCAAGTCCAAAGTGGCCGTGCCGTCGAGCGGCCCCTCGAACAGCACGCCGGAGGGACCGGTCAAGGTCAGCTGCGAAGTGGTAGCGCCGACGGATTGGTTTTCGAAGGTCACGGGCAGGATTTGGCAACCGGTCAAGGGGAAGACGTTCAACGCGGCTACGGGCTGGTCGTAGACCGTGAAGTAGGCCGTGTCCAAATCCGTGCAACCCCAACCGTTCACCGCCTCAAGCACCAACGCCTGCGTGCCCTCCTGCGTGGCCGTCACCGTGGGCTGGTTCATCGCACTCACGAGGTTGCCGTTGAACCACCACGTCGACGCGATGGCCCCCGTCGAGGCATT
>JALQTD010000121.1 GCA_023264155.1 Flavobacteriales bacterium
TTTCCACCGGCAACACCCTCCCGGCTCCTGCCGCCCTGACCACCGGTGAAGTCGCTGCGGGCGAAGCCTACGAGGGCTGCCTCGTGACCATCACGAACGCGCAATGCACCACGCCCGACGCCGACTTCGGCGAAGCCATCTTCGACGACGGCTCCGGCCCCTGTAAGACGAACGACTACATCTACATCCCCGAAGCGGGCTGGGTGCAAGACGAATACTACACCCTTACGGGCCCCTTGAACTACCACTACGAAGAGTACAAAATCGAAGTGCGCTCGGCCGACGACGTGCAGACCGGCCTCGGCATTGCCCAAGCCGCTCCCCTCGGGCTTCAGGTCTATCCGACCCCTGCCCGCGAAAACGTAACCGTCACATTGCCAGAACCTTTGACTTCACTTGAGGTCTATTCAGTGCACGGCGCGCACGTGATGAGCCTGCAGAACGTTCGGGGAACCCTCGTGTTGCCGTGCTCGGATTGGGCCGCGGGCAACTACGTGCTGGTGGGCGCTTCCGATGCGCACGCATACCGCCAACGGCTGGTGGTGCAATAACCCGCCGCAACCGCATGTTCGAAGGCCGGCCCCGATGGGCTGGCCTTTTTTGTACTCACCAATGGCCGAGCGGGAGGCCGATTTGAAACAGCAGGGCCAGCAACGCCGCGCCACCTACGCTAACGAGGGTGCCGATCAGCACGTATTCGGTCAGGGCACGGGATTGCGCGCGTTGGATGTCGCCGAACCGGAAAATGGACTTGGCGGTGAGGAGGAACCCGACGGCTTCCCATACCTGCAGCACCACAAACACCACCACGAGCAGCCGTTCGATGGTGCCGATTTGGAAGCCTGCTCCGGGCAACCCCTCCTCCCCCGGCACTTCGCCAAAGCGCGCCAAATACATTCCAATGGCGTGGCCGATGCCGGCAGTTGACAGCAGAACCAGAGCAATCCAGGCACTGGCGACGAGGAGGGCGGGATCTGGGGTGGCTGGGGTGGTGGCGGCGAGGGCGTATGCGGTGAGGACGTGGAGGGTTTGGTCCAGCAAATACGCGCGGACCTTCCAAGGCGAACGCTCCGGCAAGCGCGGATCCACGGCCACCTTCGCCCAATCGACCACCCCGTGTAGGGCGGCCGACAGCGCCCCGATCAACAGCGCCCGGCCCGGCGGCACCTCGGCCAACGCGAGCGCAAGGGCGGCCAGCAAGCCGTGACCCGCGATGTGGCGCCAAAACCGCCAAGAACGCAACCGCTTCTGCCGCTTCTCCGCAATGGACGCCGCCGTCTGGAAGACGTAATCGCCGATGGCGTGGGCCGCGAGCAAGACCGCGAAGGCGCTCATGACGCGATGCGTTGGGCGAACAAGCGGAGCAGGGCCGTGAATTCGTCGAGGCAGGCGCGCTTGAGGGTGGCGCTGACGGTGCTTTGGGACTTCGAGAGCGCTTCGGCCCATTCGCCCTGCGTCCATTCCGGGTGGGTCAACGCCACCTCCATGGCCGACGCCTCCGCCTCCGTCCAGTGGTCGGCCATCCGCATGGCGAAGGCCAGCACCACTTCCCAGTCGGCATCCCATTCTGCGTCACCGGTCATGAGCTTCAGGGTTTTGCGTTGCAAGGCGTCGAACGCTTCGCCGGACCGCTCGAAGGCACTTCCTTGGGATTGGGTGACTTCGGGGGCCCGGAAAGTGAGGGAGCCCAAACCCAGGCCCATGCGCACATTGACGCCGCCGGATCCGATGAGGGCGGCCTTGAGTTGGAGGGCGGCCAACAGGATTTGGCCTGCGGGAACGGCAAGGGTGAAGCTATCCCCGCGGTAGATGGCCCAATCCGCCCCGGCCTGCCCCCACTTCGACAACCCCGCAGTCAATGCCGGCATCCAGCGCCCGGCATCCGCCTCGCGCGATCCCATGATGTCGCCCGTGATGACCCCCATGGCCGGCAGCGACGCTTGCTCATTTCGCTTCATGGGGCGAAAATTACATGATTTCGCCTGAAAATACGATATTTGATGATTTTCGCCTCCAGAGACGAAAATTAATCCGTTCCGTGGCCCTTCTTGCCTTCGAACAAATCGAAGCCCAACCACCGGCACTCCAAGGAGCCGTTGAACGCCACCTTGCGGGAGAACGGCCGCAGGCCGATGTGCTTCATGGCATCGAAATCGCTCGTGATGATCCAGGCCTTGAACCCGGGCCAGTGGTGCTTCAAGCGATCGCCGATGGCGGTGTAGAACCCGTCGGCATGCTCCATCCGCTCGCCGTATGGCGGGTTCATGACCAGCATGCCCGTCTCGGTGCGCGGCTCCAACTTGAAGAAGTCGCTGCGTCCGAGCTCGACCGCGTCGTCGATTTCCATGTTCATCAGGGCGGTGCGGGTTTGGGAAATGGCCTTGAAATCCTTGTCCGAAGCGAAGATTTCGGTGGGCACGCGCTCCCGGGCGGCGAGCAATTCGTCGCGCACCGCGTAAAACACTTCCTCGTCGTAACCGCGCCATTGCATGAACGCGAACTTGCGTCGGTGCCAATTGACCGGCAGCCCGTCGGCCCACATCGCCGCCTCCGTCACGAAGGTGCCCGAGCCGCACATGGGGTCGTAGAGCGGGATGCCGGGTTTCCAACCGGATTTGGCCAGCAAGCCCGCCGCGAGCACCTCGTTCAACGGGGCAATCGCGCCCGACGGACGGTACCCCCGCCGCGAAAGCGCCTCACCCGCCGCGTCGAGCGAAACGGTGACGTTGCGGCCACTGATGTGCAAATGCACCCGCACATCGGGCCGTTCGCGGTTGACGGAAGGGCGCAACCCGCCCTTCGCTCGGAAATAGTCGACGATGGCATCCTTGAGCCGCAGCATCGCAAACTGCGAGTGGGTGAACACCTCGGAGTGGACCGTGAAGTCGATGGAGAACGTGTTCGTCTTCGCCATCACGCTGTCCCAATCCCAATGCAGGGCGTACTCATAAATGTCGTCGGGCGTCCGCGCCTCGAACTCGAAAATGGGCCGGAGCACCCGCAGCGCGAACCGACTCGCGATGCACACCCGCATCAGGGTGGCCATGTCCGCGCCGAACTGAACCCCCCGGCGCCCCGACGTAACACCCTGACATCCAAGCTCCTCAAGCTCGGGAACGAGCAATTCCTCAAACCCTGCGAGCGTCTTCGCAAAGTACTGCGGCCACTCAGGGGTGGCGTTTACCGATTCGTCCTGCATACGCTGCAAAGTTAGCCCCCTTTCCGGCGGACTTGGTATCCTTTCGCGCGCAGGGCGGATTCGACCTTGTCGCGGTGATCGCCTTGGACCAAAACACAGCCGTCCTTCACACTGCCCCCCACCCCGCAAAGCTGCTTCAGTTCCTTGCCCAACACGAGCAATTCCATGCCCGGTCCTTCGAACCCTTCCACGAGGGTGACCGGCTTGCCGCCTCGCTGCTTCCGATCCAGGCTGAGGTACAGCAGCTGCTCACCGGGAGCAATCGCTTCGGCTTCTTCGGTAACGGGCGTCAAGTCCAGCTCGCGGTTCGTGCTGAACACGAGCCCGTCGCCGCTGGACTCAAATCGCTTCTTTTTTGGTTTAGCCATCGCTCCGCAAGGTAGTTACAAGAGCGGATTCGGCTTACCTTGTCGCAACCTTTCACCTTGAAAACCCGTAAGGCAACACCATGAAACAGCTCGCTTTCAACGTGCGCGCGACGCGCCGCCTGCTCACGGCGATTGCTTTCGTTTGGGGAGGGGCGCAGGTGCATGCGCAGAGTTTGGGCAACTGCTCGCAAGTGGATTTGGACTACATCTGCCAAAACACGGAGCTCGTTTCCAGCGTCAGCGCCCTGTGTGGGGACCAATGCATCGCCGAGGGAGAAGCTTGCCTCGAGGCCTGCATGGCCGCGCAACTCGACCTCAGCAGTGAATGCATCGGATGCTTCGGCGAACAAGTGACGTGCGTGGTGACGAACTGCCTCTTCCAATGCGCCGTGCTGGGCGACGAGGCCTGTGCCCAATGCGCGCTAACCTATTGCGAAGCCCCGTTCAATGAATGCGCAGGCATCGTGGACAACGACGCCGACGATTGGACTAACCTCTGCGATTGCAACGACAACAACCCGGCCATCCACCCCGGAGCGCCCGGCACCGGTGACGGCGTGGACAACGATTGCAACGGGCTGTACACCACGGCAGAGCTTGCCAGCTGCACCGCGGACCTGAACGACGACAGCATCGTCGGCACCGACGACCTGCTCATCTTCCTCTCGAGCTTCGAATGCTCCGGTTCCGATTGCACGGGCGACCTCAACGGAGACGAAGAAGTGACGTCGGCCGACTTGCTGCAATTCCTCAGCGAATTCGGCCTGTACTGCTTGTAACTTGTCGGTCGTGGACCGGTTTGAAGACCCCCTGTATGATTACGCCGAGCAGCACTCCGACGCGGAGCCCGAACTGCTCGCCCGTTTGCGCCGCCGCACGTGGCAAACGCAGACGCACGCCCACATGTTGAGCGACCCGCTGCAGGGCCGGCTGCTCGCCTTGCTTGCGAAGCTCGTGCGGCCTGAGCGCGTCCTGGAATTGGGCACCTTCACGGGCTATTCGACGCTGTGCCTTGCGGAGGGCCTCGCGCCCGGGGGCGTGATCCATACCGTGGACCCGGACGAGGAGCTGCACACGCTGCAGGACGCTTTTTGGGCTGAAGCCGGCTTGACGGACCAAATCATCCGCCACACCGCCGAGGCGTCCGCCACCCTCCCCTCCCTGCCCGTTCCCTTCGACCTGGTATGGATCGACGCCGACAAACGGCGCACCGCCGAGTACGTGGCTTGGGCCATCGCCCACACCCGCCCCGGCGGCCTCATCCTCGTCGACAACGTGCTGTGGTGGGGCAAGGTGCTCGAAGGCCCAGAATCCGCCGACGCGGACGCCCGCTCCCTGCATGCCCTCAACGCCGACCTGCACGCCGACCCCCGCGTCGAAAACCTCATCCTCCCCCTCCGCGACGGCATCCACGCCCTCCGCGTGAAATGAAAAACGCCCGGCTCGAGGGCCAGGCGTTTTCAACGTCGAGCGTGCGCGTGCCTTACGCCAGCACCTCCGCCACCGCGTCCGCAGCCTCCTTCAACAGCACCGCAGAAATCACCTTCAGCCCGGAGTTGTCGATCAATTCCTTCGCCTCGATGGCGTTCGTTCCTTGCAAACGCACGATGATCGGCACGTTGATGTCGCCCATGTTCCGGTACGCATCAACAACCCCTTGCGCCACCCGGTCACACCGCACGATGCCGCCGAAGATGTTCACCAAAATCGCCTTCACGGCCGGGTCCTTCAAGATGATGCGGAACGCCTTCTCGACCCGCGCAGCATCCGCCGTTCCCCCCACGTCGAGGAAGTTCGCCGGCTCCCCGCCACTGAGCTTGATGATGTCCATCGTGGCCATCGCGAGGCCGGCTCCGTTCACCATGCAGCCCACGTTGCCGTCGAGCTTCACGTAGTTCAAGCCCGCTGCATCCGCTTCCACTTCCGTTGCGTCCTCCTCGGTGGTGTCGCGCATCGCCGCGTAGTCCGGGTGGCGGTACAGGGCGTTGCCGTCGAGGGACACCTTCGAGTCGACGGCGATGACGCGGTCGTCTGAGGTCTTCAGGACGGGGTTGATTTCGAACATGGTAGCGTCGCAGCCGACGTAGGCGTTGTAGAGCGAAGTCACGAATTTGGTCATCTCCTTGAACGCCTTGCCGCTCAAGCCCAAGTTGAACGCCACGCGGCGCGCTTGGAAACCTTGCAGGCCGACCGTCGGATCGATTTCCTCTTTGAAGATGAGTTCGGGCGTTTCTTCCGCCACCGCCTCGATGTCCATGCCGCCTTGGGGCGAGTACATGATGATGTTCCGGCCTTTCGCGCGGTCGAGCAGGACGCTCATGTAAATCTCCTTCGGCTCGCTGTCGCCGGGGCCGTAGACGTCTTCCGCGATGAGCACCTTGTTGACTTGCTTGCCTTGCGCGTTCGTTTGCGCGGTGACGAGGTGGCCGCCGAGGATGCCCGCCGCTTTGTCCTTGACTTCGTCGAGTCCTTTGGCCAAAACCACTCCGCGTGAACCGGTCTCGGTGACCGTGCCCTTCCCGCGGCCTCCCGCGTGGATCTGGGCCTTCACCACGAACCAGGAAGTGCCGGTTGCTTCAGCCAATTCGACTGCTGCAGCATGCGCTGCCTCTGGGGTATCCGCCACACGGCCTTCTTGGATGGCCACGCCGAAGCTCTTGAGGATGCTCTTCCCTTGGTACTCGTGAATGTTCATGGTCTTTGCCTTGAGGGTTGAATTCGCGCCGCGAAGTTAGGAAAGGAACCGCGCCGCAGGGCTCAGAATTGCCGTAGATTTCGGACATGAACGGAGGGCAGCCCATCATCGAAGCGCGGAACGTGGTGAAATCGTTTGGAGACGTACAGGTGTTGAAGGGCATTGAGTTGGCCATCCCCTCCGGCGGCATCACCGCAGTGGTCGGCGCATCGGGCGCGGGCAAGACGACGCTGCTGCAGATCCTCGGTTGTCTCGACCGGCCCGATAGCGGTGAGTACTGGCTCGCCGGTCGCGAGCTGTCGCGCCTGCCGGAGGAAGAGCTCGCGGCGGTGCGCAACCGCCAGATCGGGTTCGTTTTCCAGAGC
>JALQTD010000122.1 GCA_023264155.1 Flavobacteriales bacterium
AATCCCTCGCCCCTGTACAGTTATTGACTCCATGCGTTGTTCCCGACTTATTCTAGCTGCACTCGTTTTTTTCCCATCGCACCTGCTTGGGCAATCGTTCGTGAATCCCTCGTTTGAGGACTGGGGGGACCCCACGTTTTGCAACGTGAATACAGCTCCCGACGGGTGGGAAGGTTTTTCCAATGCAGGCCAAAACTTTGACGAGGCGAATTTCACCCTCTGCCCGACCACCATTCCGAGCGCGGCCGCGGAAGGCAATGCCTACGGTCGGGCCTATGTGGATGACATCAACTCGGGAGAAGGCATCGCCCAGACCGTCAGCGGTTTCATCCCCGGCGAAGCGTATGAAGTGAGTTTTGAATACTGCGGGTCCAACCTCTTCCCAGGGACCAACGACGTCCTCTGGCAAATCCACTTGGACGGACAAGTGGTGGACGCTACGAATGCCGTCAGTTCGAACGAGGCCACCTGGCAGCCACACACCTTCACCTTCACCGCGACATCGCCCACGCACACGCTGGGCTTCCGGGCCGTGACGACGAATAACGGGGGATCTGGAAGTGCTGGCATCGACAATTTTGCCTTGACTTCCGTGCCCATCGACGTGGAGGATCCGGTTGCAGGTTTTGGCCAAAACCAAGCCGAAATCTGCGTGAACGATTGCATTGTGTTCACCAACACCTCGCAATTCGCAGACGATGTGACGTGGTTCTTCGACGGCGGCAATCCCACCCAATCCAACGCCACCGACGCCGTCACCGTCTGCTACACACAGCCCGGAACGTTCAGTGTGGAACTAGTGGCAAGCAACGCCTCAGGAAGCGACCAAATCCTGGTTTCGGATGCGGTCATTGTGTTCGCTGCCCCCGCTGGGAATTTGGTCCATGTCGGGGACTCCTTGCTCCTCGAAACCGACGGGACAGAATCCACCGTGCAATGGATGCACGACGGCATCCCGGCGGGTCAGGACGCGTATGTCATGTCACCGGCTGCACCCGGGCACTACGAAGTGACCCTGCACAATGAGGCCGGCTGCGTAGCGTCACTCGCTGAGGTCATCGAGGCCCCTTCTACCAACGACGACGATTCCACAGCAGTGCCCACAAACGAGGGGCAAGGGGAAGACTCGCCCATATTCATTCCCAACGCCATCACCCTCGATGAAAACGGCCTCAACGACGCCTGGATCACGTACGGGGACAAAGCGAATTGGGCGGAATTCCACGCCCTCATCTTCAACCGATGGGGAGAAGTCGTATTTGAAACCCACGACCCCTATCGCTATTGGACGGGAGATGCCTCAGGCGGCACGCATTATGTGCCAGATGGCGTCTTCAACTACATCGTGCGCGTTCGCCTCACCAACGAATCGATTACCCGTCAGTTTCGTGGCCATGTGGTGGTCATTCGGTAGGTGCAAGGTGCTGGGGCGGACCAAATAAGTGATGCAATTCCGGGCTGCGGGTCCGGTGGCCAAGCACGTGATCAAGCCCACTGCCGAAATCGAGCGCCACTGCTCCCTGTGACTTCGCGATGTGCAGCAAGGGCTTGCCTGCGATGCCCGCTGCGAGCAGGCACAAGGCACCGGGTTGCAACAGCGGGATGAGTTGGCCTTCCACCTCCGCCAACACCTCGGGCAACACCCGCTCGCTCGACACTACCCCTTGCGCCCGAGAAACCTTTTGCACGGGCGGAATGGGCACTACCTTCACGTCCGGCCGATCCAAGAAATGGCCCGCAGGAATCTCGAAGCAGCCGATTAAAATGGTGCGGGTCGCCGCCGCCATGAGTTCCTTCAAGGCATCGGGGTCCACGAACGCGTAGTTCGCGTATTCATCCACCCACCACGAGGCGCCGACTTTACCGGAGCGAACGGCGGCCTCAACGCCCTGGAACAGGCCAAGCTGCTTGCGCGAGGCAGGCGACAAGGGTGCGGGCTCGAACGCGTGGAGCACTTGGGCCAAACGCGGGGTAGAAGGCAAACCGATGATGTCCGCCGCTCCGGTGGCCGCTTGCACATCCTCCGCGATTTGGGCGCGCAGCGACGGGGGCAACACCTTGCCCCACCAGAGAAGCTCCAGATCTTCCCGGAAGTTGGGCAACTCGTCGGTTGCAGCATTCGAAAAGGCATAGGCCTCGCCGTCTCCCAGCCGCAAAAACATCAGCGGTTCGCGCTGCTGCAACGCCGCTAACACCCGATTCCGCAAGGCGAGGACTTCCTGCGGGCGGTAGCGGACTTCAAGGAGCAGCGTCGGCGACGTGCCGCGGATGGCTTCCCAGCAGGCATCGTGCGCTGCCAGCACTTCTGCGGCAGGCGAATGGGGCTGGAAGTGCTGCACCATCCACTGGTGCAATCCCGCTGGGATGGACGTTCCAGGCGTGTTGCCCACCGCCTCCCGTGCCAAATGGCGGTAAGCAAACGCCTTCAGGTCAAACAAGGCTCGGCTACCGCGCGGCACCGTGGCGCGCATGGCCGCAGCGAATTTCAACCAGCCGACGTGGTCCCCCGTGCGATGGAACAAGGCGCCGATGCTCGGCACCAAGTTGAGCGGCAGGCCCGTGCCAAACTCCCGATGCTGGCGGGGGAAAGCCGCCTTGAACCGGGCCAAATCCCCATCCGCGATGAGGGCGCTGAGGTAATTCTGGTGGGCCATGTAACTCAGGAAATGCCGGCGCGCCGTGAGGACGTCCACGGTGGCCTTCCATGCGGCCGGCGCATCGCCGAGCGTTTGGAAGTAATCGGCCCGCATGTTGGTCCACAGCTGGGCAATGGGGCGGGGAAGCCCGGGGTTCCGCAGAAGCGTGTCGAACCGATCCCAATGGCGGTGGCTATACGCTTGGTTCAGTGCGCGGCTTTGGGCCAAACCGCCCGACAGGCGATTCCAAGCGTACGACATGGCATAGGGCAAAGCTTGCATCACCTGCGCATTCAGAGGGTCGTGAGCCAACCGAGGTCCGCCGAACACACCACCGTGCACGACTTGGAACCGCCGTATTTCCTGCGCTTCGCCGCGATGCCCGCCGCTTCCAACCGTTCCATGAACGCCGCAATGGTGCGCAACTCCCCGGGCCGGTGCGAATCGTCGAAGAGGGCCACAAACGGTTTGCTTGGCGTCAAATGCGGCACCCATTCCAGCACGTTGGAGCGGGCGTAGTCGCCGCGGCCATAGGGTCCGTCGATGACCACCACCTCCGCTGCCTTCCAGTGGTCCGCCGCAAGCGGCTCGTAAGCCAATCCTGTGATGCCATCCGAACGCCCTTCCAACGTCACAAGCGGCACCACCTCGATGCTGGTCTTCTCCCCCAGCGTTTCCCGCGCTTCGAAGTAGCGGATCCATTCGGCGTCGTGCTCGATGACCACGTGGCGACGCACGGTGGGGTGATGGGCGGCGTGGTGGGCGATGAATTTGGTCGACTCCCCCAGCCCCATTTCCAGGATGTACGCCGGCTGAACCGCCTCCAACACACGGTGCAGCACATAAAAAAACGAAGCGCCACCGGCCCAGCGCCCCATGTTCAGCGGGAGGTCGCCAGCTTGCCGATAGCTCTCGCGGAACACATGATGCCACACCGCCTCCTCCGACAGGCCTTGGATTTTCCGGATGTCGCGCTGCAACGAACTGTCCTCGTAGACCACGTTGAACAGCATTTTCGCCCACTTGATGATTTGTTCCTTCATGCCTGTGTGTTTGGCGCCAAAGGTCGGGAAATCGCCGGGGAAACAAGCCGCCACATTCGGGTAACACTCCCCTCCCCAAACGTTAACGAAGCGCGCCGGATGTGAACACGCTTCCTTAGTGCTCGGACGAAATAAGCGCGGGAATTTGCCCCCATGATTCCAACGAAGCGTCGCGTGCAGGTCGCGGTGATCTCCGATTTGCACTTGGGCATGCGCGGCTGCAGAGCCGAAGAAGTCCTCCACTACCTCCGCTCCATCGACCCCGAAATCCTGGTGCTCAACGGGGACATCGTGGACATTTGGCAGTTCAACAAGCGGTATTTCCCGCCGGCGCACATGAGCGTGGTGCGCGAGATCCTGTCCATGGTGGCCCAAAACAAGCGCATCTACTACATCACCGGCAACCACGACGAGCTCTTCCGCCGGTTCGTCGGGTTCCAAACGGGCAGCTTCGAGCTGGTGAACAAGCTCGTCTTGGAATTGGACGGCAAGCGGGCCTGGCTCTTCCACGGGGACGTATTCGACGTCACCATGCAGTATTCGAAGTGGCTCGCGAAATTGGGCGGCAAGGGGTATGACCTGTTGATTTGGATCAATTATTTGGTCAATGAACTCTCCAAATCCTTAGGCAGAGGACCCATTTCACTCTCCAAAAAAGTGAAAGAAAGCGTGAAAGGCGCTGTCAAATTCATCAACCACTTCGAAGCCACCGCTGCGGAAATCGCCGCCGAAAACGGATACGACTACGTGGTGTGCGGACACATCCACCAACCCGCCGACCGCATGATAATGACGGCAGACGGGACCCGTGTTCGGTACTTGAACAGCGGCGATTGGGTCGAAAACTGCACCGCCCTCGAGTACGCTGACGGGCAGTGGCGCATCCACACGCACGAACTGGATGCGGTGACGGTGGAGGATCCGGTGTTGACGAAAAGGGACGAAGAACTGTTCCGGGAATTGCTCGTCGAATTTTCGTTGAGCCGATGAAGGTGCTGTACGCCTTTCAAGGCACAGGGAACGGGCACCACACAAGGGCCGTGGAATTGCTTCCCGCCCTGCAAGAGCGTGCAGAGGTAGACGTCCTGGTGAGCAGCGCTCCTCCGGGCAAAACCTTTGACCTTCCCGTGGCTCACCGCTTCCAAGGACTTGGATTCCGGTTTGGGCGGAGGGGCGGCATCGACCTGCGGTCCTCGTTCATGCAAATGGATTCGCGGAACTTCTTTCGCGAGATCAAGGCCGCTCCTGTGAGCGATTACGACCTGGTCATCAACGACTTCGAGCCGGTCACTGCTTGGGCCTGCCGGCAACAAGGCGTGCCGGTGGTGGGGCTCAGCCACCAAGCCGCGGTCCTTCATCCGCTCAGCCCCAAGCCGGAGCGAACGGATTGGTTCAGCACGAAGGTCCTGCAGCACTACGCGCCCACCCCGCGAGCATTGGGGTTCCACTTCCAAGCGTACGCCGATACCATCCGGACGCCCATCATCCGCCAAGCGGTGCGCGATGCGACCAACTCCAACCGCGGTCACATCGCTGTGTACTTGCCGGCCTACAGCTCAGCCCGCATTGCTCAGGTGCTCAAGCACTTTCCACGTCGGGAGTTTCACGTGTTTTCTCCCCGGTGGCAAAAGCCCTTTCGACGGGAGGGGCTGCACTTCTTCCCCGCAGAACCGCACGCGTTCACGGAGAGCATGGCCAGCAGCGCAGGCGTGTTGTGCGGTGCGGGATTCGAAACCCCTGCTGAGGCCTTGCATATGGGCAAGTCGCTGCTCGTGGTCCCGATGATGGGTCAGCTTGAACAGCAGTGCAATGCCCAGGCGCTGAGGGAATTGGGAGTTCACGTCATCCCGAGGTTGACGACCGATTTCATTCCCCAAATCCAGCAATGGCTCACCCAACCGCCCCTCCCCGCCATGTCCTATCCAGACGAGCGGGCGGATCTCGTGGAGACTGTCCTTGCGATGTCGGTGCCCCATGTCACCGCCTGAATCAGCGGCGTGGCGTATACTGCTTGCATGAAACACATGAGCATTTGGGTATGGGCTTTAGCCGTGATGGGGGGATGCAGCACTGTCCCTTCTGGGCCACCGCCCGGCGTGAAAGTGGATGCGGAAGCGGGGTTGCAACTCCTTCAATCGAGCTGCCAGTCGTGCCATGGCTTGGAATCACCCGCTGCGCCCCAGATCGCGCCCGGTTGGGCCGACATTTCCAGGGCCTCCCGCGGCGCTGGTGAGGGATGGGCGGAGTACTTGTCCCAGCCGGATCGGGTGGCACCGCGGATGACAAAAGCGGTGGAGCGCTTTGGTCCGATGCCCAACATGGGACTGACCCGGACGCAAGCGGCCAACGTCGCTGCCTTCATTGCCGCCACGGACTTTTCACAGACGGGGTGGAGCGCTCAAACGACGGATGAAGCCACGGCCGTAAGTCCGTTGGAGCAGGCCGGAAATTGGGCGCGCTCCACCAAAGGCGTGCTGGGGAAAAACCTGATGGCCGCCCTCGCTGCCGGTGGGCCCGCGCATGCCGTGCCTTTTTGCAACGAACGGGCCATTCCACTGACGGACAGCATGTCCCAAGCCCTTAACGTTCGGATCCGAAGGGTCTCAGACCGACCGAGGAATGCTGGGAATCGCGCGAGTGGGGAAGCGGCTGCTTATTTGGCCCGTCAGCAGAGCCGTACAGAATGGACGCCCGAATTGCTGACCGCTCATGGACGGCACACAGCCTTCATTCCGATTACCACCAACGCCATGTGCCTGCAGTGCCACGGACAAGTGGGCACCGATGTCGCGGCCGAAACGGTTAGCCTGATTGCCGAACGCTATCCGGAAGATGAAGCCACGGGCTACGCAGCCGGGCAACT
>JALQTD010000123.1 GCA_023264155.1 Flavobacteriales bacterium
AAGGCCCAGCCGCCGGTCACGTCCCGGGATTGGTACCCGGTGCAGTTCCGGCGGACCATGTGCTTCGGGCCGTGCGCGGCCTTTACCGCAACGTTCGCCGCGGACGGCAGCGCTACGCTTCGTTTGGTGCACCCGGGACAGACCCCGCTGACGGCCTTGGAGGCCGGTGCGTATGCCGGGACGTTTGAGGTACCGGAGGCGGAGTGGTGGGAGTTTGTGGAACGGGATTTGGCCTATTTCTCCTTGGATAGCGTGTACGACAATCCGATGGTCATGGACCTGCCTGCCACGGAAACTACCCTCGCGGGGCACCGCGTCTACAACCGCATGGGCGGCCCCAACCTGAACCCGCTTTATGAGCGCCTCGATTCGCTCGTTTACAGCGTAACTT
Organism: Flavobacteriales bacterium; assembly: GCA_023264155.1. GTDB lineage: Bacteria > Bacteroidota > Bacteroidia > Flavobacteriales_D > Sanyastnellaceae > JALQTD01. The sequence goes on from JALQTD010000123.1 coordinate 392, forward strand.
GGGCGCCCGCAAACTGAATCATCACTTATCATCAATCCATATGAAGCAAATTCAAGCAACCCTGGTGGTCGCATTGCTCGCGATCAGCTCGCTTGTCCGGGCCGACGAAGGCATGTGGCTCATCCACATGCTCGAGCGCATCGCAGCCGCCGAGATGAACCAAGCGGGCCTCAACTTAACGGCCGAAGAGATTTACAGCATCAACAACGCTTCCCTCAAGGACGCCATCGTGCGGCTGAACGGGGGCATGTGCACGGGCGAAATCATTTCGTCGCAGGGGTTGGTCTTGACGAATCACCACTGCGCGTACGATGCCATCCAGGGCTTCAGCGCGCCGGAGCACGATTACTTGACGGACGGCTTCTTCGCGTTGTCTTTGCAGGAGGAAATGCACATCGAGGACTTTGAAATCAGCTTCCTCGTGCGCGTGGACGATGTCACGGACCAAATCCTGGCCAACGTCTCCGACGACCTCTCCGAAGCCGACCGCAGCGCCGCCATCCAAGAGGCCCGCGCGGCCGTCATGGCCGAACTCGACCCCGACAAGGCAAAGGAAATCGAAATCAAGTCATTCTACTACGGCAGCGAATTTTACGCCTTCGAATACAAGACGTACAAAGACGTTCGCCTCGTAGCCGCACCACCTGAAAGCGTGGGCAAGTACGGCGGCGACACCGACAACTGGATGTGGCCCCGTCACACGGGCGATTTCTCCATGCTCCGCATCTACGCAGATGCCGACAACGAGCCCGCTGAGTTCAGCGAAACCAACGTTCCGTTGACCCCCAAGCACCACTTGCCCATCAACACGGCGGGCGTGCAACCCGGCGACTTCACGATGGTCATGGGCTACCCCGGCAGCACCGACCGCTACCTGAGCAGCTACGGGGTGCGCCAAGCCCTTGACGCGTACAACCCTTCGGTGGTTGAAGTGCGGGACTTGAAGCTCCGGACGATGAAGGAGCACATGGACGCGGATTTGGCCGTGCGCATTCAATATGCCGCGAAATACGCCCAAACCGCGAATTACTGGAAGTACTACATCGGGCAATCGAAAGGACTGACGCGGCTCGAAATCGAGGCCCAGAAGAAGGCCCTCGAGGACGAATTTGCGGCGTGGGTCGCGGCCGATCCAGCCCGTCAAGCCAAGTACGGCGAAGCCCTGTCGCTCATCGCATCGTACTACGCCGACACCGATGCCACGGTGAAAGGCGATGTGTACGCGCTTGAAGCCGGCCTCATCGGGGCGGACCTGCCGCTTTTCGTCATCCGCTTCATGCGGACGGCTCCCGGCCTGTTTTCCGAGGATGCTGGGGAGGTGGAAGCCACGCGGGCGATGCTCACGGATTTGGTCCAAAGCCATTTCAAGGAATACGACCAAGCGACCGACCGCGACGTCTTCGTCCGGCTCATGACCAAGTACATGAACGACATCAGTGCGGATCAACAACCGAGTTTCTTCAGCACGGTCAAATCCAAGTACAACGGCGATTTCGACGCCTTCGCTGAAAAGCTGTACGCAAAGAGCTTCCTCGTCAGTGAGGCCGGCTGCATGGCGTTCCTCGCGAAGCCCTCGCAGAAGCAACTCGACAAGGACATGGCGATCATGGTCGGCCAAAGCCTGTTCGAGCAATACCTCGGCAGCATGCACGGCGGGGCGCAAGAAGCGTTCGACCGCGGCTACCGCTTGTTCGTTGAAGGATTGCGCGAAATGCAGCCCGAGAAGTTGTTCTATCCCGACGCCAATTCCACCATGCGGGTGACCTATGGCGCTGTGGGGGCGTACGATCCGGCCGACGCGGTGCACTACGACCACTTCACCACGGCGAACGGCATCATGGAGAAGAAGGACAATTCGAACCCCGAATTCGTGGTGCCGGAGAAGTTGGAGTCGTTGATCCGCGCGCGTGATTTCGGTCGTTGGGCAGATGCTGACGGCGAACTGCACGTTTGCTTCATCCACGGCACGGACATCACGGGGGGCAACTCGGGAAGCCCGGTGATCGATGGCAACGGCAACCTCATCGGTTTGGCCTTCGACGGCAACTGGGAAGCGATGAGCGGTGACATCACCTTCGAGGAGGCTCTGCAACGCACCATTTCGGTGGACGTGCGCTACATCATGTGGGTGCTCGACAAATTCGCAGGCGCGACCAACCTCATCGACGAAATGGACTTCGTTTCCGAGGCGGGCCGCAAAGGCGCCCCCCGGGCAGCCGCTCGGGACAACAACGCCGGTGGCGAGCGGACGTCAACTGCGAAGGATGAGAAGAAATCCGAGGGCCGCGATTCCGCGAAGCAAGAATCTTCACGCGGTACTTCCAACGCCCGCGGCGGAGACCGGAAAGAAGGCGACAGCGGTGACCGGAAGGAGCGCGAAAGCACCGACCGGAAGGAGCGCGACAACGGGGATGAACAGTCCTCCCGCAGCCGCAACAGCCGCGACCGTTCAGACGACAAAAAAGAAGACTGACGTTCGGAGTTGACTGAAATAAAAAAGGGGGCATCCGCCCCCTTTTTTCATGCTCAAACCGCGTTGCGGCTGGCGTTGATGATGCCGAACATGGACCGAATGATGAGCCGCTTCAACGTCTCGTCCTCCCAACCGGAAGCCCCTTCAGCTCGCTTCATCAAGGCGAACTGCTGGATGACCAGCAGCGGCTTGATCAGTCCATCCCGCAAGCCGATGGATTCGCGGATGGCTGGATTCCGCTCCATCAGCGCCGACTGGTTGGAAATCAACAAAACCAGCCGCTTCGTCCGCTCGAATTCCTCGAAGATCTGCGTCCACAGCCCGCCAAATTCCGGATGGGACGCCAGGTGCGCCGTCAACCGGAAGTCGCATTTCAACATGCTTTGCATGCTGTTCTCTACGAGGGCCCGGAAGAACGCGTTCTGTTCGTACAGACGGGTCGCTTCTTCGAGGCGGCCTTGCTGTTCGAGGGCCTCCAAGGCGGTGCCGAGACCGTAGTAACCGGGTACGTTTTGGCGGAGTTGGCTCCACGACCCGACGAACGGGATGGCACGGAGGTCATCGAGGGTCAGCGGCCCCGACGACTGCCGGCGGGTGGGCCGGCTGCCGACGTTGGTCTCCCCGTAATACCGCAAGGTGCCGTATGTCTCGAGGTAGGCCATGAAGGCCGGGTGCGTCTTCAGCTGCTGATAGTGCGCAAAGCTCGTTTCGCTGAGCTCGTCCATCAACCGCGCGTCTGCCCCGTCTGCATCGGTGTGCTCGAGGCCAAACAACCGGTTCTGCAGCCCCGCCGTGAGCAACAGCTCCATGTTGAAGGTGGCGCTCCGGGGAATGCCGAAATTCGAGCTGATGGTCTGCCCCTGAATGGTGGTTTGGATTTCGCGGTTTTCGATCTCATCGCCGAGCGAGGCGTAAAACCGGTGGGTGTTCCCCCCTCCCCGTGCGGGCGGACCGCCTCGGCCATCGAAAAAGAGCGCCGTCACTCCGGCCTCGCGGCTGATTTGGGTCAGTCCCTCCTTCGCCTGGTAAATCGACCAGTTCGCGCGCAAATATCCCCCGTCCTTGGTGCCGTCGGAGAAACCGAGCATGATGGTTTGGCGGGATTTACGGCCGTCGAGGTGCTGCCGGTAGCGCGGCTGCGCATAGAGCCATTGCATCTCCGACTTTGCGCGGGCCAAATCATCAATCGTCTCAAACAACGGCACGACATCGACCGACTCCGGATCCTCCCACCCGGCCGCCCGGGCGAGCAGCAGCACGCCGGCCACGTCCTCCGCGCCCCGGCAGTTCGAGATGATGAAGCGGTGGCACGCCTTGGCGCCATTCGTTTGCTGGATGTCCCGCATGGCCGCCAAGGACTGGAGGGCATCCCGGTGCCGCTCTTCGGCAAGCTCGGTGGTGAGCTCGGGCTGCCAGGAAAGCATTTGGTCTACCCGCTCCTCAAGCGGCAACGCCTCGAACGCCGCCACCCCACCGGGCCAACACGCCTCCAACACCTCATTCCGAGCGGCCTTCAGCACCCGGCTGTCCTGCCGGATGTCAATCGACGCAAAGTGCATTCCAAACAAGCGCACCTTGAACTGGAACATGCGAATGGCCTCCAAATACAGCCCGTTGTACTGCGATTCGACCCACTCCGCCACTTCGGCGAGCGGCTCCAGCAAATCCGCGGGGCGCAACGGGTGCGTGTCCGGGTGCAGCATGGCCGCTTCCACTTGGTTCTGGAGCTCATCGAGGATGGCGCTGGTGTGCTTGAAGGTCACGCGGCGGCGCAAATCCCGCAAATCCCGGCGGTAGCACCGCAGCAAGGTCACGCGCAACCGCTTGGCCACCGCCCGGGTGGTCTCGGCATCCACGAAGGGATTCCCGTCGCGGTCGCCCCCGGGCCAGAACCCCACCGCGATCAATCCGTCCGAAATGGCGGTCGCTTCGGGGTCGTCGAGGGCTTGGGCCACCCGCATGTACAGCTCGGGAGCGGCGGAGTAAAATACGTGCTCGAGGTACCAGGATTGGCGCACCGCCTCATCGAACGGGGTGGGCGGTTCGCTTTGGAAAAACGGCGTCAACCCCAACTGGTGAAGCAGCTTCCGGATGCTGACCAGGTCGTTCTGCTCCATGGCTTGTGCGAGGTCCGTGATGATGGCGAGCGCATTGCCGGGGTAAAACTGCGTGGGGTGCGCGGTCAACACCACCCGCACCGCGTAGTCGTGCATGATGGCCTTGAGTTCCTCGGTGAGCCCGTGCCGGCGGGTGCGCTGCATCAGGCTCTGCAGGGACTCAGCGCCTCCGAGGTCGTTGAGGTGGGCGTAGCGCGCGTCTTCGAGGGCGTCGACGAGGACGACTTGGCGTTCCACGTATTGGATGATGCGGAACAGCAACGCGGTTTGGTCCTCGCGGTCGGCCAAACCTTGGCTCCGGAAAAACTCCTCCAAGATCTCCACCGGCGATTCACTCCGCTCCAAACCCGCCTCGCAAGCCTCCTGCAACAGCGGAACGCGCAGCCCCGTCTGTCGGATGCCATCGAGCGGCAGGGTCAGGAAAATGCCATTGAAAACTTGGAACGGGTGGCTGACCACCGCTTGGTACTCTTTGCGCTCTCGTGTGTTCATCCCTCGGCTTTGAGGATGCAAGTTACCGGTCAAGCAGGACAAATCACAGGGCGCGGATTACCTTTGCCCCCGATGGAATACCGCAACATGGGAAGGACCGGATTGCAGCTCAGCGAGCTGTCGTTCGGCAGTTGGATCACGTTTGGGAACCAAATCGACACGCGCACATCGGGCCGGTTGATGGACATGGCCTACGAGGCCGGGGTCAACTTCTTCGACAACGCCGAAACGTACGCCGATGGCAAGTCCGAGGAGGTGATGGGGCAGCTGCTGAAGGAGCGGAATTGGCCGCGTGATACCTGGTGTGTGTCATCGAAGGTGTTCTTCGGGGCAGGGGGCAAATTGCCCACACAGCGCGGTTTGCATCGGAAGCACGTGGTGGAAGCATGTGAGGCGGCGTTGCGGCGGCTGCAGGTCGATTATTTGGACCTCTACTTCTGCCACCGTCCGGACAAGCAAACGCCCATGGAGGAAACGGTGTGGACCATGCACCAGCTCATTCAGCAGGGCAAAATCCTGTACTGGGGCACGAGCGAATGGAGCGCTGCTGAAATCATGGACGCCCACCGCATTGCCGAGCGGCATCACCTGATCGGTCCGGTCGTGGAGCAGCCGCAGTACAACATGTTCGTGCGGGGAAAGGTGGAAGTGGAATACGCGGATGTGTACCGCACGGTGGGGTTGGGCACGACGATTTGGAGCCCACTTGCCTCGGGGTTGCTGACCGGCAAATACAACGGCGGGGAGCGTCCGGCGGCTGCGCGCCTGCAGCGGGAGGAGCTGAACTGGCTGGCCGAGATCATCCTGAAGGAGTCGAACATGGCGAAAGTCCAGGCGCTCGGCGACGTGGCGGGTGACTTGGGCATGAGCATGCCGCAGTTGGCGCTGGCGTGGTGCTTGACGAATCCGCACGTGAGCACCGTCTTGTTGGGGGCTTCGCGGCCGGAGCAATTGGCTGAGAATTTGGGCGCAGCCGAGGCCAAATCCAAGCTCACGCCTGAAGTCCTCGAGCGCATCGA
>JALQTD010000124.1 GCA_023264155.1 Flavobacteriales bacterium
CAGAAGTCCAGGCATTCCACCGGTGCTGGCCGATGCCACTCAAATGATGGGCCACCAAGCTCGCCGCCGCGCCAGCCAACACCGCCGGGCCCAAGGCCACGAGCACCACCCGCACACCGTCGATCCCAAATGCCCAGGCGTACGCGGACTCGGGCAGCGCCACGGCCACGCCCCACATCGTGCCGGTGAAAAGCAAGGTGAGCACGAGCAGCGACCGCGTTACCGCAAGGCGGCCTGCACGGCTATGCTCTGCGGCAATCCGGGCATGGACCACCGGCGCCCAAGCCCGGGCGGCTGTCCACATCGCCTCCATGCCGTAGAACGCCACGGAATACACCCCGGCCACCGCAGGACCGCCCGTGCGGCCGAGCCACGTGAAGGGCAGGCGGTTCGTCAGGAGCTGCAAGAGGGAGCCGGTTTGGGCCGCCCGGCCATACCGCCACATTTCCCGCCACAGCCCCGGTCCGGCGCCCGTCCGCCGCGGTCCCATCCGCCGCCTCACCACGAAGCCGGCATAGGACAGGGTCAGCCCTAAGGCCGTCAGGAGGGAGATGACGTACGTCTCCACGGTGCGCCAGCCGATGGTGTACATCCAGCCGAGGAAGGCGGCGAGGAGGGCGGTTTGGAGGAAGGCCAGGCGGTTGTGGGGGCGGATGGCGTCGAGGGCGAGCAGGATTTGGCCTTGAAAGACGACGGCGGCCTGCATCCACCCCGCCAGGATGAGCATGCTGAGCATCGGGAAGCCACCGACCACTTTGAGCACTCCGCCGACGGCCAGTGCGCTGAAGGCCATCCACAAGCTGCCCGCGCGCCACAAGCTGTGGAGGGGCCACGTCCGGCTGAGGAACACGACGGTGCCCCCAGCGAAATAACCGCTGACCGCCGAGATGAGCAACATGCCCAGCTGGAACACGGCGATTTGCCCCTGGCCGGCAGCGCCGAGCATGCGGGTATTCAGGAGGATGACTGCGGCGGTGCCCGCGAGCACGCCAAGCCGTGAAATCAAGCTGTACCCGATGACGCGCCGCTCACCCATGGCCGAGGACTTGGTGGTAAACGGCGAGGTAGGCTTGGGCGATGGCTGCGATGCTGAAGTGGGCTTCGGAATGGGCGTGCAAGCGGTCGGCATCCGGGGCGTGTTGGAGCAGTTCCACAAGGGCGGTGCCCCAGGTGCCCGGGTCCTCGGACGGGGTGCACCAGCCGCGGTCGGATGGGCTGGGCCAAACCGGCACGTGCTCGCGGATGCCGCCCACATCGGTCACCAAAACGGGCGTGCCCGCCGCCCACGCTTCGGGAATGACGCAGGGGAAGTTCTCGTACCGGCTGAAGAGCAGGACGGCTCGGGCGCGGGCCATGCGGTGGGCCACTTCGCTCAGGGGGATTTCGCCGCTGCACCGGACGGAGTCGCCGAGGCCGAGGGCAGCAGCCGTGGCGGCGTGGGGGCGCGGATCGCCGTCGCCGATGATGTCGAGGGTGGTGCCAGCGGGGAGTTGGTCGCGGACCGCGCGGAAGGCGTGCAGCATCCCCGTCACGTTTTTTTGGTCATCCACGAGCGAGCTGATGTGGAGGAGCACCGGTGGCGTGGCGCGGGCTTGCGGTTGGAAAAGCGAGGTGTCAACGACGTTGGGGATGGCTTGGATGGGGGCGTTCAGGCCAAACCCCGCCATGCTTTCCCCCAGCTGTTCCGTCACCGGGCACAACCGGTCCGCCCCCCGGCCGGCCCAGCGCATCGCCCAGCGCCGAGCACGGGGCAGCCGGGCCCGTTGGTCCGGATGGTAAGCCGTCCAGTGCTCGGTGACCACGAGCGGGATGCCCCACCGGCGCGCCAGCCACCTCGCCGCAACGCCGGCCGGGTACAGGACGTGCACGTGCAGGACGTCCGGCCGCTCGGCCATGCGGGCGAGGCGAAGGAGGGCGCGGGTGACGGTGAGGCCCCACGGCCACCGGGATTTGGGCTGGTAAACGATGCATTCCTCGACCCCGCGCACCGTGCGGCGCTCCACACGCGACCGGCCCTCAGCCACATACCACACTTCCGAACGCGTCACGGTGCCCACCGCCTCCACATGGCGCTGCACGAAATTCCCTAGCGTTCCGTGCGCATCGCTCGGGTACCAACTGGCCAAATGCAGCACGCGCAAAGGGGTGGAACGCTCCGTCATGGGCCACAAAGATGCGAACGACGACCCGAAACATAATTTCGGAAATTGCAAGCGAACTTTAATCATCCCGAATTATCTTTGCGCTCCCTAACGGGAAACGGTGACTATAGCTCAGTTGGTTAGAGCACTGGATTGTGGTTCCAGGGGTCGTGGGTTCAAATCCCATTAGTCACCCGCAGAAACCCTCGCTTCGGCGAGGGTTTTTTGTTGTTATCTGCTTGCACAATCCCCGCAACCGGCTACCTTTCGCCGCATGAAATTGCACCAGGCCACCCACATGGAGGACCACGTGCCCCAGGCTGGGGGCATGGAGAACTTGCGGGTGGTTTTTTGGCTCAACTTCAGTTTTACCCTCGCTGAATTCATCGGCGGCGCGTGGACGAACAGCGTGGCCATCCAGTCGGACGCCCTGCACGACCTCGGGGATACGCTGGCCATCGGGCTCGCTTGGTGGTTGCAGCGCAAATCGGCGCAGCGTCCGAGCGCCGATTACACCTTCGGGTACAGCCGGTTTTCACTGCTCGGCGCGCTGTTGAACAGCTTGATCCTGCTGGTCGGAGGCGGTGTCATCTTGTTCCAAGCCGCCGATCGCTTCATGCATCCGGCTCCGGTGCATGTGGGGGGCATGATCGGATTCGCGGTGGCGGGCATCTTGCTGAACGGGGCAGCTGCGTGGCGTGCGCACCGGGGGACGTCCCTCAACGAGCAGGTGCTGACGTGGCACCTGTTGGAGGATGTGCTCGGTTGGGTAGCGGTAGGCATCGCATCGGTGGTGCTGTGGTACCGCCCGGAGTGGACGTGGCTCGACCCGCTGCTTTCGATCGGCATCACAGGCCTTGTGTTGTTTCAGGTGGTGCGGCGATTGGCCCAAACCCTGCGCGTGTTCCTGCAAGCCCTTCCCGACGGATTTGACCTCAGTGCCATCCAATCCACGGTCCGCTCCGTCGACGGGGTCCGCTCCATTCACGCGTGCCGCGTGTGGTCGCTTGATGGCGAACGGCATGTGTTCAGTGCGCACGTCACTTTGCGCACGCCCGAAAGCTTGGAGGAAATCGAAGCGCTGAAGGAGGGTATTTACGCGGCGCTCGCGCCCTTCGGGTTCTACGACATCACCATCGAGACAGAATTTGAGAAATAATCAATACAGGTGGTGTTTATTTCTTTATAAATACGTATATTACGGGGACCAAATTTAGCCTGACACCATGTCTACTCGACCCAACTTACTGCGGGGTTGCGTTGCTGTTGCGTGCGCCCTGTCGTGCACCTTCGCCGCCCATTCCCAGATCACCGGTATCGTTGCTGAACCCGTCGCAATGCACAGCGGCGAAGTCGGCGGCTCCGACCTCACCGGATTGACCACCTACCGCATCTATGCCGAGCTTGCTTCACCGGAAGATTTCGTAACGGCTGCGTTTGGATCGGCCGCGACTCCGCTGACCATCGAAACGACCACTTCGTTTTGGCAACACCCCGGGGGATCTGCAGTCGCAACAGACCTCAACCCCTTCCTCTTCAACCTCATTCCAGAAGTGGCCTACGACTCGTGGGTGACCATCGGAGCGGACCAAGCCCCTTCAGCAGCCGGGGTACAAGACGTGGACAACATCGGAGTGGGACTGGCCTTTGCTGCCTTCGAGGAAGGAGGGAACCTGGTTGTGAATACACCGGCCGGCGGCTCGTGGTTCGTGTTGCCGGGTGCAGCAAATGGCATGCCGGATGGGGACAACCGGGTCCTCTTAGCCCAAGTCACCACAGACGGATTGATTTCGGGTACCTTGAATGCGCAAGTGTTCATCGGCGGGGTTTCGACAAATGCAGAGCAGGCTACGTTCAGCTTTGCTGCAGGTGAAGCCGGCTGCACCCATGCCGCGGCGTGCAATTATTCCGCTTCGGCCACCTCGGATGACGGTTCGTGTACCTACCCGGATCCCGAACTCGATTGCGATGGAGAGTGCCTTGCGGATGCCGATGGCGATGGGGTGTGCGATGCGTTCGAGGTAGCGGGCTGTGGGGACACGGAGGCGTGCAATTTCAATGCCGATGCGACCGATTCCGGCACTTGCGAGTACCCCGCAGCGGGGTATGACTGTGCGGGCGATTGCCTGACCGACACCGATGGGGACGGGGTGTGCGACGAATTCGAAGTTGCAGGTTGCACCGATGCTGATGCGTGCAACTTCGATGCGGCTGCCACGGAGGACGATGGTTCGTGCGTGGGGCCAGAGGCGGGATACAACTGCGCAGGCGATTGCATGGAGGACACGGACGGCGACGGGGTGTGCGATGCGTTCGAAGTGGCTGGGTGCACAAACGAGTTGGCCACCAACTACGACGCCGCCGCTACGGATGACGATGGAAGCTGCGCCATTGATCCCGCAGCGTTCTGCGGAGAAGGAACGATTTGGGATGAAACCGCGGGGCAGTGCGTATCCTCGGGCACGGGCGACGGCGGAGTGGGCGGATACGGATCCCCTTGCTTCGGCGACTTTTACGGCGACGGGTCCATCGGGGCTTCGGAACTCATGCTGTTCTTGACGGTGTACGACACGTACTGCGAGTAAACGCGACCGGGCCTTTGCGCCATGAAAAAGGCGGCCCCACACCGGGAGCCGCCTTTTTTCATGTTCGATTTCGTGGTCAGTGAATGCCCTTCGCAGCCAAATACCGCTCCGCATCCAAGGCCGCCATGCAACCCGTTCCCGCAGCTGTTACAGCCTGGCGGTAGGTCTTGTCAGCGGCATCTCCCGCGACGAAAACGCCTTCCACGTTGGTTCGGGACGTGCCGGGCTGTTCGTAAACGATGTACCCTTGGTCGTCGAGGTTGATCCACGGCTTGAACACATCCGTGTTGGGCTTGTGCCCGATGGCCACGAAGAAACCGGTCGCGGGGATGACGTCCTCCTCGCCGGTCACGCTGTTTTTCACCTTGACGCCGTCCACGCCTTGGTCGCCCAGCACTTCCACCGTCTCCGTGTTGTACCGCACTTCAATGTTTTCCAGCCCGTTGACGCGGTGCTGCATGGCTTTCGAAGCGCGCATTTCGTCGCGGCGGACGAGCATGGTGACTTTCTTGCAGAGTTTGGCCAAATAGCTCGCCTCCTCACAAGCGGAGTCCCCCGCACCCACGATCACGACCTCCTGGCCGCGGTAGAAAAAGCCGTCGCACACCGCGCACGCGCTCACGCCGCCGCCGATGTCGCGCAGGCGCAACTCGCTCTCCAGGCCCAGCCACTTCGCAGAAGCCCCGGTCGATATGATGACGCTGTCAGCGTGGATTTCATGGCGGTCATCCCCCTCGCCGACCCAAGCCTTGTGGACCGGTCCCGAGAAATCTACTTCCGTCACGAAGCCGGTCCGTACATCGGTGTCGAAGCGCTTCGCTTGGGCCTCCAAATCCGCCATCATGGCCGGGCCGTTGATGCCTTCCGGGTAGCCGGGGAAGTTATCGACTTCGGTGGTTTCGGTGAGCTGACCACCGGGCTGCATGCCTTGGTACATCACAGGATGCATATCCGCCCGCGCGGCGTAGATGGCCGCCGTATATCCAGCAGGACCCGATCCGATGATCAGGCACTTTACGTGTTCAGGATTCTGATTCATGGGGCCAAAGATACGGCGCTCCCCACCGCCACGATGTCGCCCAAGTCACCTTCCACAGCGCGTCACCGTCCCTGCTCCAGCCGCACCCATTCGTCCCACAGCACGTCTGCCGGCGGCGGTGCGATGATGGTCATGGCCTCGCGCTTGACGGGGTGGATGAAGTCGATTTGGCGGGCGTGCAGGTGGATCGAGGCGTTGTCGTTCGTGCGCCGTGCGCCGTATTTGATGTCGCCCTTGATGGGGGAGCCGAGGCTGGCGAGCGTCACCCGGATTTGGTGGTGGCGGCCGGTTTTCGGCAGCACTTCGACGAACGTGTATTGATCGGTGGCGCCGACCACGCGGTACTTGAGTTCCCCTTCCTTGCGCTTGGGGCCGGGCTGGTCGAAGGCGAAGCTTTTGTTCAGGGAAGCGTTTTTGGCCAAAAAATTCACGATGTGGCCCTCGGCCTCCCGCGGCGCAGGCTTCACCACCGCCCAGTACGTCTTCTGCACCTCGCGCAACCGGAACATGTTCGTGAGCCGGGACAAGGCCTTTGAGGTCTTCGCGTACAAGATGACCCCGGACACCGGCCGGTCGAGCCGGTGCACCGTCCCGACGAAGGCGTCCCCGGGCTTGTCGTACTTCACCCGCAAGTATTCAGCCACTACGGCGCCGAGCGACGTGTCTTCGGTCGCGTCCGCCTGCACGATGTCCGAAGGCCGCTTGTTCACG
>JALQTD010000125.1 GCA_023264155.1 Flavobacteriales bacterium
GAACTCAATGTCCTCAGGCGCATCGTGGTGTGCCAAGTGGTGCTCAATAACCGCATTGTGGACGAAGCCGAGGAACCCGTCTCCGTCGCTGTTCACGTCCTTCTTCACCTGCCAATTGTCTTCCTCAGCGGGCTCCGAAAGCACCACGTAGAACTTGAAGTTGGGGAACTCCTGTTCGATTTTCTTGAAATCATCGAGGTAGAACAGTTCGCGCTTGGAGCGGCCTCCGTACCAGTACGTGACCTTGCGTCCTGTCTTCAAGGTGTGGAAGAGGTGGAACAAGTGAGAACGCATGGGGGCCATACCGGCTCCGCCACCGATGTAGACCATCTCGGCATCCGTCTCCTTGATGAAGAACTCACCGTAAGGTCCGGAAACCACGACCTTGTCGCCCGGCTTTTGGGCGAATACGTAGGACGAGCAGATGCCGGGGTTGACCTGCATCCAGCCGTTGCGGGCACGATCCCATGGCGGTGTGGCAATCCGGATGTTGAGCATAACGATGTTGCCCTCTGCGGGGTGGTTCGCCATCGAGTACGCCCGAACGATGGGTTCATCGTTCACCATCTTCAAATCCCACAAGCCGAACTTGTCCCATTCGCTCTGGAAGGTCTTCGGATCCTTGTGGTGCTCGGGGTGGGCCGTGATGTCAATGTCCTTGTAGTCCACCGTTACTGCCGGCACGTCGATTTGGATGTAACCTCCGGCCTCGAAGTCCATGGATTCGCCTTCAGGCAAGCGAACGACGAATTCCTTGATAAACGAAGCTACGTTGTAGTTGGAGACCACCTCGCATTCCCACTTTTTGATGCCAAACACTTCCTCCGGCACGCGAATGTCCATGTCCTCCTTCACCTTCACTTGGCAACCGAGGCGCCAGTGATCGGCCACTTCCTTCCGAGAAAAGTGCGGTTCCTCCGTAGGAAGGATGGTGCCGCCGCCGGTCATGACTTGGCACCGGCACTGGATGCACGTTCCGCCTCCGCCGCAGGCCGATGGCAGGAACACGCCGTTGTTTCCGAGGGTGGTCAGCAAGGTGCTGCCGCCGTCCACTTCGATCTCCTTCTCACCGTTGATGGTGAGCTTGATTTTCCCGCTGGGGGACAATTTGGCCTTCGCAAAGAGCAGCAATCCCACGAGCAGCAGGATGACAGTCAGGAAGAACGCAAGGGTCAACAGAATGGTCGTGCTCATCTCAAATCAGATTTCAATCCCCATGAAGCTCATGAACGCGATGCCCATGAGACCGGTGATGATGAAGGTGATGCCCAACCCCTTGAGCGGAGCGGGGACGTGTGAGTAGCGGATTTTCTCGCGAATGGCAGCAATGGCTACGATGGCCAACCACCAGCCAACGCCTGAACCGAGTCCGAAAACGGTGGCTTCGCCAATGCTCGGGTATTGCCGGTCCTGCACGAACAGGGCCCCGCCCAAGATGGAGCAGTTCACCGCGATGAGCGGCAAGAAGATGCCGAGTGCCCCGTAGAGGGCGGGGGCGAATTTCTCAACGATCATTTCCACCAGCTGCACCATCGAAGCGATGACCGCGATGAACATGATGAAGCTCAGGAAGCTCAAATCGACGGTTTCGAATTCCGGATCAAGCCAAGCCAAAGCTCCCTCTTTCAAGACGTAGTTCTCAAGGAGGTAGTTGATCGGCACCGTGATGCCGAGGACGAAGATGACCGCGAGGCCCAAACCGTTTGCGGTTTTGACCGTCTTGGACACCGCCAAGTAAGAACACATGCCCAAGAAGTAGGCAAAAATCATGTTCTCAATGAAGATGCCCTTCACAAATATGCTCAAGTATTCCATCAGTTCTCTTCGATCAATGCTTTGTTACGGCTGCGTTGGATCCAAATAATAATGCCCACCGTCACCAGGGCCATCGGAGGCAAAATCATCAAGTTGTTGTTCTCGTAGAAACCTCCGTTGGAGATGAACCACTCCTGGGGAAGGAACTTCACTTGGCCCATGCCGGGCAAGCTGATGGCACCGCTACCGAACAGTTCCCGGACGATGGAAACGACGAGGAGGATCCACGCGTAGCCCATGCCGTTGCCGATGGCATCGAGGAAGGACGGCCCAGGCTTGTTGCCCAAGGCGAACGCTTCCAAACGGCCCATGATGATGCAGTTCGTGATGATCAGCCCCACGAAGACGCTCAGCTTCTCCGAAATGTCCGGCTGGAAGGCCCGCAGGACTTGGTCCACGATGATGACCAACGATGCCACGATGACGAGCTGAACGATGATGCGGATCCGATCGGGAATCAAGTTGCGCAGCAAGGAGACGATGACGTTGCCGCCGATGAGCACGAACAACACCGACAAGCTCATGATGACGGCTTGTTGCAATTGCACCGTGATGGCGAGGGCTGAACAAATGCCCAACACCTGAATGGTGATGGGGTTCGAATCACTCAACGGATCCGAGAGGAGTTTCCGGTTCTTCTTCGAGAACAGGGACTCTTTGGGGGTGCTTTCCGTGCTCATCGCTGTGCGCTGGCTTGGGTTTGTGACTTGAAGTAAGAAGCGTAAATCGCCATGGTGCGGTTCACCATTTCACCCACTCCCTTCGAAGTGATGGTACCGCCCGTGATGCCGTCCACTTGGTAGTCCGAAGTCGGCGCGCCGCCCTTCACCACCTCGAAGAGCACGGGCCCTGACGCATTCATGCGCTTGCCTGGCCACTTCTCCGTGAACATGGTTTCCTTGATTTCGGCACCGAGGCCCGGGGTTTCGGTTTTGTGGTCGAATTTGGCTCCATAGACGGTCTGCATATCCGATTCCAACGCCACGTAGCCCCAAATCGGACCCCACAGCCCTGAACCCACCACGGGAACCACATACACGTCCTTGCCCTCTGGCGAGTTGCAGCGGAAGAGCGGGAACGTCAAGTTCGCTCCAGACAAGGCCGACTTCAACCCAGCGATGTCGTCCTTGTTCGCCTTGGCAGCCGCCTTCACGGAACCGCGGTAATCCCGCTGAACGTCGATGCTGAAGGGATCGGACTTGTCCTTCATATCGAGCGCGCCGGAACGGCGATCCACCTCTTTACCGGACAAATCGATGGCGATGCGTTCCGTGACGTACTCCGCGAACAACTCGCTCGCATTCGACCGGTTCGCATCCACGCCGATGGCACCGAGGATGTCCATCATTTTCTTGTCTGCTGCGTTCGCTGCTTGGCGGTCCTTCAAGGACATCGCCGTGAACGCCAACACCGTTCCCACGATCACCACCATCAGGATGGCGAAGGTGAAGGTGTAACCCGTACTGTTCTTGTTGATAGCCATGTCGCGGAGTTATGCGGTTGCCAATTGAGCGCGCTTCTCACGGCGCTTGATGTTCGCGGCCAACACGTAGTGGTCGATGAGCGGAGCCATCACATTCATGAACAGAATGGCCATCATCACGCCTTCCGGATAGGCCGGATTGAATACCCGGATCATGATGCTGAAGAAGCCGCCGAAGAATCCGTAAATGAGCTTGCCCGTCTCCGTGCGTGAGGCGGTAACCGGGTCTGTGGACATGAAGACCATGCCAAACATGAACCCGCCCATAACGACTTGGTGCCACGGAGCAATGGTCATGAAGCCATTCAAACCGAGCAGGTTGAACAACCCTCCCATCACCAAGCCCCCAACAAGGAAGCTCGCCATGACACGCCAGCTCGCCACGCCCGTCCACAGCAACAGGGCTGCGCCGATCAAGATGGCCAAGGCACTGGTTTCACCGACCGAGCCGGGAATCAGTCCCAAGAAGCTGTTCATGAAGGAGTACACGCCCTCTGCCGAGAACTGACTCATGATGCTGGTGACTTCCGGGCTGGCCACGTCCTTTCCAACGGTGTTCGCGAGTTCTCCGAGCGCCGTGGCGCCCGTGTACCCGTCAACAAACGTGTCCTTGCCTGCGTTGTGGATCCAGATTTCGCCGGACATCTGCTTCGGGTAGGCAAAAAACAGGAACGCCCGCGCGGTCAGCGCCACGTTCAGGATGTTCATGCCCGTACCTCCGAACACCTCTTTCGCAATCACGACCGCGAAAGCCACGGCGATGGCGAGCATCCAAAGCGGCACGTCCACGGGCATGATGAGCGGAATCAACATCCCAGAAACGAGGTAGCCCTCGTTGATGCTGTGCTTCCGCATGCCCGCGAACAAGAATTCAATGCCCAAGCCGACCCCGTACGAAACGATGACCAGCGGCAGCACCTTGCCGGCGCCGAGCAGCACCTTGTCCATGAAGGACGCGGTTTCTCCGAGGGCGGTGTAGTACTGGTGGCCTTGGTTCCACGTCCCGAACAACAGGGCAGGAATGAGGGCCACAATGACCAAAAACATGGTGCGCTTCATGTCGATGCCGTCGCGGATGTGCACCCCGTTCTTCGTGGTGTGCCCTGGCGTAAAGGCGAACGTTTCCAATGAGTCATAAACGACCCAGAAGCGGCTCAGCTTACCCCCCTCTTCGAAATTGGGGCGGATGCTGTCAAGGAGTTTCTCCAGTGCTTTCATGGTGCAGTTTATCCGAGTTCTTTTTGGAGCATGTCAAGGCCGTCACGCACGACCTGTTGCGTGGCGATTTTCGAGGTGCACGCGTATTCGCACAGCGCGAAATCTTCGGGAGCTACCTCGTAGATGCCGAGCTTTTCCATGGCGTCGATGTCGTTGACCATGATGCTTTTTAGCAGGTGCTCGGGGTAGATGTCAAAGGGGAAAACGGCGTCGTATTGGCCGGAAACCACAAAGGCGCGCTCTTCCCCGTTGTTGCAGGTATCGAGCGTGAATTCCTTCGACTTCGGGAGGAGCCAAGTGGGGAACGCGCGGGAAAGGGAGAACTTGTCGAGTCCCAGCCCGAGCCAGCCGGTCGAGAGGAGGAACTTGGGCTTGTTGCCCTCGGGAAGCAACGTGACCTGGTGGTGGAGGTCGCCGATGTAGCCGTTGACGTCGGTGGTTTGGCCTGTCAAGGGATCGCCCGACACGACGCGCACGTCCGCAGATCCCGTGAAGCCGGCCAACACCGTGGACACCTGCGCGCCCAACCGCACTGCAAAGTGCTGGGGAGCCGGGTGCTCACTGCCTGCGGCCGCGATGATGCGGTCCGGGCGGTAATTGCCGGTTAGCAAGAGGCGTCCCATGTTCGCCACGTCCTCCATGTGCACCGTCCAAACCACCTCGCCCCGGTTGATGGGAGCGACCGCGTGGATTTGCACGCCTACGTTGCCCGCGGGGTGCGGACCATCGAATGCCGTGACTTGTGCGCCGGATACGCCATTGAACGTGGCATCACCCGAGCGCACGCCGAGGTGCACCCCACCGGGGCCCGCGAGCTTTGCCAACGCATCGATACCTGCTTGGAATTCCTCCATCCGTCCAGCCATCACCACCGCAGTCTCCGGAGCCAACGGAGCCGAGGAGAATCCCGAGATGTGGATGGAACGCGGCGTGTCCTTCGGTGAGGCGGGCACCGCAAACGGGCGCTGCTCGATGAAGGGGAACATGCCGCCCTCGAGCAGGGCGTTCAAGACCGTGGCGCGATCCGCCTGTTGGGGATTGACGGTCGGGAACGACCGGAAGGTGTCGGTGGCATCCGCCTCGACCTCAACGGCCAAGACGCGGCGTTTTGCACCGCGCACGACCTCCTTCACCGTGCCGCTGACGGGGCTCAGGTAATGGATTTGGTCGTTGTACTTGTCGTAAAAAAGCGGGCTGCCCGCCTCCACCCGATCACCGGGCTTGGCGGTCACTTTCGGTGTAACACCATGAAAGTGAGGAGGTTGGACGGCATAGACAGACGATCGAGCGGCTTGAGCCACCTCCGAGGAGGCGCGGCCTTTCAACCGAATATCTGCACCTTTGCGAATCCGAATGGTACGGGACATCAGTTCACGGGTTTACTTTTCGGGGGGCAAAGGTAGTGCGCACGCTCGATGTGCGCATCATCACCTACCGAGCAATTTTTAACGAATCACCCGCATGGCATTCACATTTGACCCTCAGTTTTTGCTAACAGCCGCCGCGCGCGTGCGGTTCATCCCGTTGGCCGGTTTTCTCGCCATTGGGTGCACACTTGCAGGCCAAATCCCCATCGCCTTCCTCGCTCCCGACCTCCACACCGCCACCCTCCACCCCACCGGCGCCCCCACCTCAGACCCCATCGTGCCGCTCAATGGCGGCCAGCTCGAACTCGGCTTCGACGACCTCAAGCCCGGCATCCGATCCCTCCAAGCCCGCTTCATCCACTGCACCTTCGACTGGTACCCGAGCCCCGACCTCCGGCCCACGGACTACGTGAACGGCTTTCATCCCGCGGCCATTGATGACGTCGAAGCGAGTTTTGGCACGCAAGTCGGCTACACCCACTACCGGCTGAACTTCCCGAGCGACCTCATCCAGTTCACGCGAAGCGGCAACTACGCCGTGGAAGTCTTCGACCCCGCGTCGCCGGATGA
>JALQTD010000126.1 GCA_023264155.1 Flavobacteriales bacterium
CCAGCCCCGCGATCTGCGCCGGACGCATCGCCCAGCCATCCAGATTGACCGAGACCCGCCCCGCCGCCGCCGCATGAAAGCCGGGGTCGATGTAATCGGGCCCGCCTTTGAAGGGCTGCACCGCCACCCCCCGCCGATCTCCTCGGCGCCGTCCACGATTTCGACCTCCCCGGGGTGGTATTCGTCGACAACACCGCCAGCCCAGCCGCAGCCCAAACCGTGGTGGCTGCCATCCGGCGCGGGTACGCCGCGGTTTGCTCGAACAAAATCGCAGCCACTGGCCCCATGGCTGACTGGCGTGACCTCACCGCAGGCACCTTCTTCCACGAATCCAACGTCGGAGCCGGCCTTCCGGTCCTCGACACCCTCAAGCAGCTCATCGCCACCGGCGACCGCGTCCACCGCATCGAGGCGGTCATGAGCGGCTCCCTGAACTTCATCTTCAACCGCTTCAGCACCGCGTGCACCTTTGAAGCGGCGGTGCGCGAGGCGGCCGCACTCGGCTACACCGAGCCCGACCCCCGGCTCGACCTCGGCGGCGTCGACGTGGCCCGCAAGGTCCTCATCCTCGCCCGCCTCGCCGGGGCCGAACTCGAACTCGCTGACGTCACCATCACCCCGTTCCTCCCTGCGAACGCATTCGAGGGTTCCGTCGACGACTTCTTCGCCGCCCTGCCCGATTGCGAGCCCGGCCTGACCGACCGCCTGACCGACGCCGGCACCGACCACGTCCTGCGGGTCGTCGGCAGCTGGTCGCCCGACGGTGGCGCGGAGGTGGCCCTTCGCCGCTTGCCCCTCGACCACCCGCTCGCCCGCCTCGCCGGCACCGACAACAAATTCACGTTCCTGACCGACCGCTACCCCGAAAACCCGCTCGTCATCCAAGGCGCTGGGGCGGGGGCCGAAGTCACGGCCATGGGCGTGTTCAGTGACTTGCTTCGAATCGGAAAGTAAATTGGCGGCATGAACGAAGTGCGTGTTTGGGCCCCGGCGACGGTGGCGAATGTGAACGTCGGATTCGACGGGTTGGGCTTGGCCTTGCGTGCGCCCGGCGAGCGCATGGTGGCGCGGAAGACCGATGCCGATGGCGTGCGGATCCGGGCCATTCACGGGGCACCGGGGTTGTCCTTGGATGCGGAGGCCAACGTGGCTGGCGTCGCAGCGCAATCGCTCCTCCAAGCCCTGGGCGCGCCGTGTGGCGTGGAGCTCGAAATCCACAAGGACATCCTGCCGGGGAGCGGCATCGGGTCGAGTGCGGCCAGTGCCGCGGCAGCCGTGGTGGCCGTCGATGCCCTGCTCGGTGCGGGGTTGCGGCCCGATGAGTTGCTGCCGTTTGCCCTCGATGGGGAGGCGCTTGCCAGCGGTTCCCGGCATGCCGACAACGTGGCGCCGGCCCTGATGGGGGGCATCGTGTTGTGTCCGCCAGAGGGCGCGCCGGTCGCCATCCCCGTTCCCGAGGGCTTGCACCTGACCATTGTGCACCCCCAAGTTGAAATCCGGACCTCCGAGGCGCGCAAGGTGCTGCCAACGGAAGTTCCCCTGCACCTCGCGGTCGACCAAGCCCGCTGGTTCGCAGCGTTCGTGGCGGCGTGCTACCGGAACGATTCCGTCGGGGCGGCCTACGCCCTGGAAGACCTGTACATCGGGCCGGCGCGCGCCCCGCTCTTGCCATGCTACCCCGCCGTGCAGGCAGCGGCCGTGCAGGCCGGGGCCCGAGCAGGGGGGATTTCGGGGAGTGGGCCGAGCACGTTTTGGGCCACCCTCGACGCCGAAACCGCCACGGCAGTAGGCGAATCGGCAGCTGCCATCCTCGAAGAAGCCGGCATCACCGCCGCCATTCACATCACCTCCATCGCGTCCCAAGGCGCCCACGTCCTATGAGATTTCACAGCACCCTGAACCCGGCCCTTGAGCGCACGTTCGCCCAAGCCGTCATCGAAGGTTTGGCCCCGGATCGCGGGCTCTATTTCCCGAACGAAATCCCGCGACTCACCGAGGAAGCTTGGCTCGAGGACCCGGAAGGAGAAGCGTGGAGCTTAGCCTCGACATTGCTTCACTCGTACACGTCGAATGAACTTGAAAAGAGCGAGTTAGATGGTTTGATGAAAGCAGCGTTGAACTTCCCGATAGAGCTGGTGGAGCTTGCGCCGGGGCAGTTCGTGCTTGAGCTGTTCCACGGCCCGACGGCCGCCTTCAAGGACGTGGGGGCGCGCTCGATGGCCCGCTTCCTGAGCGCGTTCAGTGACCAGCGCCTGACCGTGCTCGTGGCCACTTCGGGCGACACGGGTTCGGCGGTCGCGCAGGGCTTCTTGAACGTCCCGGGCATCGATGTGGTCATCCTCTATCCGAGCGGTCGCATAAGCCAAATCCAAGAGCAGCAACTCACCACAGCCGGTGCCAACGTGACCGCCCTCGAGGTCCGCGGCAACTTCGACGACTGCCAGCGCATGGTCAAGGCGGCCTTCCTCGACGCCGACCTCCAGTCCCAGCGGGCGCTCACCAGCGCGAACTCCATCAACCTCGCGCGCTGGATCCCGCAAGGGGCCTACTACGCGTGGGCGACCTACCTCCTCGGGGAGGCCGCGCACTTCGTGGTGCCCAGCGGCAACCTCGGCAACCTCGCGGCCGGCGTCCTTGCCCACCGCATGGGCATGCCCGCCCTCGGATTCACGGCAGCGAGCAACGCAAACGACGTCGTCCCGGAGTACCTCCGAACGGGCACCTACACGCCGCGGGCCACGGTCGCCACGCTCTCGAATGCCATGGACGTGGGCGACCCGAGCAACCTCCCCCGGCTCCAAGCCCTGTATGGCGGGGACTTCCAGTCCATGACGGACCAAGTGGCCGGCTTCACGTTGGACGACGAGGCGACCTTGGTGGCGATGCGCGAGGTGTGGGAACGGCATGGGTATTTGGCCTGCCCGCACACCGCCATCGGCATACAGGCTGCTCAACACGTGAAGCAGGGACCGGTTGTCACGCTGGCCACGGCGCATCCCGCCAAATTCGGTGAAGCCGTGCAGCGCGCCACCGGCGTCGATCCCGCCATCCCCGCCACCCTCGCCGGCTGCCTCGAACGGGAAAAAGTCAGCGTCGTCATCGAGCCGACGTCGGAAGCCCTCAAGGCCTACCTGCTCGACACGCGTCCTTGAACGCCGCCGCACAAACGGCCACGGCTTGAGCAGCCTCCGCGGCGGGCAATCCCGCTGGCGGCCCCCACGGCGTCGGGTTCACATCCACCACGTATAACCGCCCGTCGCCGCGGTCCCGCAGGCAGTCGAGCTCGGCGTAATCGACGTGCAAGGCGGCCATCAGCGCCCGGATGCGCCCGCGTTCGTCTGCGCTGAAATCGGCGTCGACCGCGCCCATGTGCACGTCGGTGGTTTCGTTCGTGTACCGCGCGCCTTCCGGTTTGTACTTGTGGTAAACCGCGGGAAAAGTGCCGTGGATGTAGACCAAACGCAAATCCACCGCCCGCCCATCGGCCGCCCGGTTGTCCACAATCCGCTGGTACACCTTCCCCGGCGTTGCAGCGGCAATCGGCCCTTCCACTTCCCGGCCATCGTGCAGGGCGTTGCCGTTGCCCTTTTCCAACAAAGTGCCTCGGTAGGACGCCGGGTCCACGGTCACCCCGTAGCCGAAAACGGCGTGGTGGGCGGCGTCGAGCGTGGACTTGCGGATGTCGTCGCACCGCTCGTTCCACGCGCCTTCGGGCCACCAATCCGGACGCGCCGCCCGTTTCTCGGTGGCATCCTCGAACCGCAAGTGCAGCACGGCCCGCCGGCGCGGCCGGTTCGTGAGTTCCCATCCGAGCGCCCGGCACATCCGGTACAAGGCGGTTCGCCGGGAAGGCGCGTCCGGGTAGACCACGACCGCCGGCGGCACCCCGCGGTGGCGCCAGGCCAGCCCGAGCCACTGCATGGCATGGCGCAACCGCTTGCCCAACCGCTCAACGGCGGAAACCGAAGCGGGGTAGTCGATCACTTGGCGCGTTTGGCTTTAGCGGCTTCCCACTTCCGGATTTCAGCCGGTCGGCCGCACTCCCGCAACAGGAAGTCCTTGTCGATGTCGAGCCCACGTGCCGGGCTGTATTCGCGGCCGTAGAAGATGATCTGCAAGTGGAGGTCGTTCCACTTTTCGCGCGGAAACAGGCGTTTGGCATCCTTTTCCGTCTGCTCCACCGAAGCACCCGTGGTCAGCCCCCACCGCCACATCAGCCGGTGAATGTGCGTGTCCACCGGGAAGGCGGGGACCCCGAAGGCCTGGGCCATCACGACCGAAGCCGTCTTGTGGCCCACGCCGGGCAGGGCTTCCAACGCTTCAAACGAAGCCGGAACTTCGCCGCCGTGCTCCTCGATGAGCATCTCAGACAGCCGGTGAATGTTCTTCGATTTGGCCGGGGACAAGCCGCACGGCCGGATGATTGCGCGGATGGCGTCCACGTCCTGGCGCGCCATCGAGGCGGGGTCGGCGGCGAGTTTCCACAGGTCGGGCGTGACTTGGTTGACGCGCTCGTCGGTGCATTGCGCGCTCAAAAGCACCGCGACGAGCAAGGTGTACGGATCGCGGTGGTCGAGTGGCACCGGCACCGTCGGGTACAGCCGCTCAAGGGCCGTGATGATGTGCTGGACTTTCTCCTGTTTCGTCATGGCTTGTAGGTCCAAATCGGCATTTCCCGCGTGAGCAATTCGCGCTTCTGCGTCCCGTTCGCCTCCACATGGACTTCGTTCACTTGGTCGTCGAATTGGTTGAAAAACAGCTTGTTCTCAACGGTGATAACCGACGGCAGGTCCGTCGCGGGCGACTCCAAATACAGGTACGTGATGTCGAGTTCAACCTCCATCCCCAGGAAGGCACAGGGCGCCTCAAGGCCATTCACCTCGAGCGACCACGCGTCCACGACCACCTGCTCGACCCACGCCGCGGCGTCCGGGTGTTGCCGTTCGTCGCCGAGCCAAACCGGCTGCCCGTCGTCCACCCGCACCCCCTGCAGTTCCGCCTCCAAATCGTCAGTGAACACGCGCATCGTCACCTGCCACGTGCCTTCGCGGCTGTACACCATGTCGGTGCGGCTGAAGTGGAAGTCGTGGGCCAGTAGCGCATAGATCGCAAGGGGG
The DNA here is from genome assembly GCA_023264155.1 of Flavobacteriales bacterium. Classification (GTDB taxonomy): domain Bacteria; phylum Bacteroidota; class Bacteroidia; order Flavobacteriales_D; family Sanyastnellaceae; genus JALQTD01. The sequence goes on from JALQTD010000126.1 coordinate 5,118, forward strand.
AGCAACGAGAGCATGGCGGCAAAGTTACGGCCTCGGCTGTACCTTCGTGGCATGGGTTCACTCACCAATTCCCGCCTGGGCTCGCCGGTTTTTACGGCTGAGTCCATGGCCCAGTGCAGCGCACTGCTCGCGGCCCCCGGCACCCCCCTCATCACGGCCCATCGCGGCCCCGACGGCGATGCCATCGGTTCGGCGCTTGCCCTTTGGAACCACCTCCGCGAGCAAGGCGTGGACTCCCGCGTCGTCATGCCCGACCATTACCCAGCGTTCTTGCACTGGCTGCCCGGGCACGCCGAAGTCTTGCTCCACGAAACGGATGGGGAGCGCGTGGCAGCAGCGGTCGCGGAAGCGAACGTCATTTTCTGCCTCGATTACAACGAGCTCTCGCGCACCGGCTCCCTCGCTCCGCTGCTGGAGGCTTCGCCGGCGCCGAAGGTCATGATCGATCACCACCAACACCCGGCGGATTTTGCGGCCATCACCTGGTCGGATACGGCGCGGTGCAGCACGGCCGAGCTCGTGTACGGATGGATCGAAGCCCGGGGCGAGGCGGACCGCATTTCGGCCGCCACGGGGGCCTGCCTTTACACCGGCATCATGACGGACAGCGGTTCGTTCCGGTTTCCCTCGGTCACGCCGAGCACCCACCGCATCGCCGCCCGCCTCATCGAGGCCGGGGTGGACCATGCCGTCATCCATTCCCGCGTTTACGACACGAACCAAGTGCACCGCATGCGGCTGGTGGGGTACGCGTTGAGCGAAAAGCTGCGGGTTTGGCCCGAATACCACACCGCCCTCATTGCGCTCAGCCAAGAAGAGCTGCGGCGCTTCCATTACCGCTCCGGCGACACCGAGGGGTTGGTCAACCAAGCGCTCAGCATCGAAGGGGTCAACTTCGCGGCCTTCATCCACGAATCGCACGACGGCCGCATCAAGCTCAGCTTGCGGAGCCGCGGGGCGTTCAGTGTCCGCGAGGTGGCGGCGGCGCATTTCAATGGCGGCGGGCACCACAATGCTTCGGGCGGAGCCGTGGATGGCGCGACCTTGGAGGAAGTCACCGCGCAGTTCGAATCGCTCCTGCCCGGGGTGGCGGAGGCATTGGCTTACCAAATATGAGCAAGCGCCTCCGCTGGGGCCTCCTCGCGCTCGCGGCGTGCGCCGGTGCGGGCTGGTGGGCCGTGAACGCCTTGCGTTGGTCGAACC
>JALQTD010000127.1 GCA_023264155.1 Flavobacteriales bacterium
ATCGGCGGCGACCCGGTCATCGGCACAACGCACATCGACGCCCTCGAGGCGTTCGAGGCCGACCCCGAGACCAAGGCCATCGTCATGATCGGCGAGATCGGCGGCGACGCCGAGGAGCGCGCGGCCGACTACATCAAGGCGCACGTCACGAAGCCGGTCGTCGGCTACGTCGCCGGCTTCACCGCGCCCGAGGGCAAGACGATGGGCCACGCCGGCGCCATCGTGTCCGGCGAGGAAGAATCGGCCGAAGCGAAGAAGCGCGTCATGCGCGAGTGCGGCATCCACGTCGTGGACAGCCCGGCGGACATCGGCGCGAAGATGGCCGAAGTGCTCGGCGTCACGGCCTAAGCCGACCTCGGCAGCACAAAAAAGGGCGACCGCAAGGCCGCCCTTTTTTCGTGCCCATTTTTTTCAAAATGCGGGCAAAATGCGTGACAATTGTGTGAACACGCCTCGACAATTCATAGACAAACTGGCGTGCGATGATGGTCTATGTGATACATAATGAGTGGTTTGTGGTTGTTCTTGGTGGGGTGCTAGTGTGGGCAAAGAGCACATGTGAAGAGCGTTTTTTTTATCTTTATAAAGAAGCGAGACCTTACGTTTTCTCACGCAATTGTCATGGATTTGGAAGCAGTTCAGGTGGCCCCCATTGCCCCAACAAGGCGCATCGGAGCGATGGCGTTGTTGCTCGGCCTTCCATTGCTCGGGCGGCTGGGCACAGCCCATGATGCTCAGTACGTGAATGGCTGGGCTGTGGTCGCCTTGCTGCTGTTGGCGCTTGCGGGGCAGTGGGCGGAGCCCCGGTGGCGATGGCCGCATTGGGCGTGGTGGATCGCAGCCGCTGGAGGTCTGGCCTGGTGGTGCACGGATACGCATGTGGGGTTGCAGGAAGCGACGAAGTGGGGCCTCGTGTTGTTGGTTTTGGGCCAAAACTGGACCAGCCTGCATCGCCTCATCTCCCCGCGCATGCTCCTCATCGGTGCGATGTGGCATGCCATGCTCCTCTCAGCCCAAGCCACCAACTGCTTGCCTCCCATGTACTCCAATGTAAATCACGGGGCGGCCTTCATCGCACTCCTTTGGGCATGGTGGTACTCCTTATCTCCGAAGCGGCATGCAGGGCAGGTTGTTGTCTGGGGCCTCAGCGCCACTAGCATGGTGTTATCGGGGTCGCGGGCGGCCCTGTTGGTGCTGCTGCTGATCACAGCTCACGAATTGTTCGGCGGACAACACCTGCAATGCCATCTTCCCTGGAGGTGGCGAATGGTAGGGGCCACCTTGCTGTTGTTGGGTATGACCTCTTTGACTCAGAGCAACCTCCGTACGCCTGCATTCGCCGCGGCGCGGTCTTGGGTCAACGATGCGAGCATGGGGGAGCGCTTCGATGTGTGGGAGTTCAGTTTTGCGGTTGCAAAGCCGGTGGGGCTGGGCCCCGGGACCTGGCAGCGCGTGGCGCGCGGTTACTTGGCGTCGCCGGATGCCTCCCGCCGTCAACCCCGCCGCCCACACAATACCTTCATCCACGCCTTCAGTGAAGGCGGTTGGGGCATCGCTTTTCTCTGCTTTTACGCCTTGCTCGGTGCGCCCGTTTTTGCGTGGCTCCTTGCACCGCTTTTGCTGTTCAGTTACCCGTTCGAACGACCTGAATTGGTGTGGGCCATGGCCATGTGGGCGACAGCTTGGCCCCAAACAGCTACGGTGAAAACCACTGGATCCTGGCCGTTCCCTCATTTTGCACGCCTGGGCTTGCTTGGAGCAGCCGCTTGTGCTTGGGGCGTATTCACGTGGGCCATGCACCTGCAAGGCAGAGGAGTGCAAGTGAGGACACCGGTCAATCAAGTTCTTGAACAAATCTTTCCCCACGACGTAAACCTCAATCCGTGGCAAATTTTACCGTGATGAACATTAAAACAACCCTCAGCATCCTTGCCGGTGCTGTTTGCGCGGCGGCCTTGATCGCCTTCGCGCCTTTGTCCCATGACGCCCCCATTGCATGTGAGGGGCGGGCGGTGGACTTGGATAACATTGACCTTTCGGGCAACTTCCAGTTGGATTTGTCCCTGAATGCTCCTGAAACGGCTTTGTTCCGCGAAACGGTCGACGACAAGTCGTACGGTCAATGCGACCAAGAGGAAGTTGTGGCCACCATTCAGGGCATGCGGCAATTGTTGGGAGAGCCCACCACCATCGCTTCCATCGGCTTGGTGCAGGCTACGGACGATGACCGGCTTTACCGGAATTTTTCATGTGAGGCCATGCAGGACACCATCAACGCCTTGTCCATCCGGGTCCAGCTGCTGAATAACTACGACCTGAGCATGAATCCGTTTTGACGCATCTAAATCGCCCGCCCCACCGGGTGCGCCACCCGCTCCCGCCAGCGCCCCGCCGTCAAGTCCGGGATGTCCACCCGCGTCGAGCCGTTGTCCACCGACGATTCCGATAGCGCCCCCACCATCGACCACAGCGCCCCGTCGTACACGTTCAAGTCCAGCGCCACCCCCTCGTTGAGGCAGCGGATGAGCCGGTACATCATGACGAAATCCATGCCGCCGTGGCCTTGGGGGTGCTCAGCGGCCAGCGCCTGCAACCGCGTCCACAGCGGGTGCTCGTAGCGGTCCCGCATCTCGGCGGCGGCGCCCTCCTCGAGCCAACCGTGCCAATCCCAGGTCGGCCCGTGGTCCACGTACAGCCGCGACGGGTACCCGTAATGCACGGCCTTCGACCCGATGACCTTGTTCAGCCGGTTGTACGGCCGCCCCACGTGCGTGTCGAACTGCAGCATGATCGATTTGCCCTCGGCCGTGCCGATGAGCGTCGTGTTCACGTCCCCGCACCGCACCTGCGCCGCCATGCCCTGCAGGGCGGGATCCGACGAAGCCGCCAAAGCCTCGCTCAGCGCCGCCTCCCGCGAACTCATCGAAACGAGGTGCGTCAGCGTGTCCCCCCGCAGGATGTCGAAGTACATCGCCACCGGCCCCAGCCCGTGCGTCGTGTACAGGTTGCCGTTCCGCTGGAGGTGGTGCTTCAGCCGCCACCGGTCCTCGTAATACGTCGGGTCGAGCATCAGCGCCCGGAGGTCGTGCAGGTAGGCGCACTCGGCGTGGGTGAGCGTCCCGAACACGCCCTCCTCGATCATGCGCAGCAGCCCGAGTTCCTCCCCGTTGTAGCAGCAATTCTCGAGCATGATGCAGTGCTGCCGCGTCCGTTCGGCGGTCTCGACGAGCGCAAAAGCATCGCTGACCGTATAGGCAATGGGCACTTCGCACGCGGCGTGCAGGCCACTTTCCATCGCGCGGATCGCCATCGGCGTGTGCCATTCCCAGGGCGTGCAGATCAAGGCCAAATCCGCCACCTCCGTCCGCATCGCCCCCTCCCAAGCCGCCTCCGAACCGGTGAACACCGCCGGCACCTGCCCGGGCTGAAAGGCCGCCACCTGCTCGAGCGCGCGGTCCACCTTAGTGGGGTTCACGTCGGCGAGGGCGGTGATTTGGGCGTGCCCCTCTTGGACGAGCCAGTTGAGCATGTCGATCAGGCCCTGCCCGCGGTTGCCGAGTCCGAAGACGGCCACCCGGACGGTGGGGAGGGCGGGGGCGGTGAGGTCGAAGGCGGAGCCGTTGGTGGTGCGGGACGGGGTTTGGCCTGGCTCAGCCGAACGGCCGCCCAACCCGCAGGCATTCAACAGCGAGCCCAGGCCCAGCGCCCCGCTCGCGTGCAGGAAATCTTTCCGTTTCATGCCGCCCAAGATAGGCATCGGCTGCACGTGCGCTCGCTCACGCTGTGTCTCGCTCAACGGCCGCACCTTCGCGCCATGAATTGGACCTCCGCCACCGAAGCCGTTGCGCACATTCAATCCGGGAGCCGCGTCTTCGTGCACTCCGTGGCCATGGCGCCGCAGACGGTGCTCCACGCCCTGTGCAGCCGGGCCGATGGGCTCGAAGACGTCGAGCTCATCCACATCCACACCGAGGGGAAGGCCGAATACGTGGAGCCCGCGATGTCATCGTCCTTTCACCACACCGCTTGTTTCGTCGGGAGCAACGTGCGGGCGGCCGTGCAGGAGGGCAGGGCGGACTATCTGCCGGTGTTCCTGAGCGAGATCCCGCTGCTGTTTCGGTCCGGCCGCAAGCCGGTGGACGTGGCCTTGATATCGGTGTCGCCGCCCGACGCGCAGGGATTCTGTTCCTTGGGCCCGTCGGTGGACGTGACGCTCGCGGCCATCGAGGCGGCGGAGTTCGTCATTGCGGAGGTCAATCCTCGGGTCCCGCGGACGTTCGGAGACGGTAACATCCACAAGGACCGGATCGCCTTCGCGGTCGAGGTGGACCGGCCGCTGCCGGAAGCGCACCGCAAGCCAATCGGGGCGACGGAGCGGGCCATCGGTCGGCACATCGCCGGGCTGATTGAGGACGGGGCGACGCTGCAAATGGGCATCGGCACCATTCCCGACGCGGTGCTGGCGGAACTGCACGGGCACCGGCGGCTCGGCATCCACACCGAGATGTTTTCGGATGGGTTGCTCGATTTGATTGAAAGCGGGGTGGTGACGGGGGAGGAGAAAGCGGTTTTGGCCGGAAAAGTGGTGACCACCTTCGCCATGGGCAGCCAGCGCCTGTACGACCACATCGACGGCAATCCACTGTACCGGTTCAAGGACGCGGCCTTCACGAACGACACGGCCGTCATTCGCCAAAACCCGAAAGTGACCGCCATCAACTCCGCCATCGAAGTGGACCTGACGGGCCAAGTCTGCGCGGATTCCATCGGCCCCATGCAGTATTCCGGGGTGGGAGGCCAAATGGATTTCATCCGAGGCGCAGCGCTCTCCGAAGGTGGCAAGCCCATCATCGCCCTCGCCTCCACCACCCGGCACGGGGCGTCGAAGCTGGTGGGCGCGTTGCGGCCGGGCGCAGCCGTCACCACCACGCGCGCGCACGTGCATTATGTGGTCACCGAATACGGCGCCGCCGACTTGTTTGGGAAGAACTTAAAGGAACGTGCGAAAGCGTTGGTGGACATTGCCCACCCCGACCACCGCGAGGAACTCGACCGCGCCGCGTACGACGTCTTGCACGGTCACTTGCCGAAGTCGGGCTTCAACTCGTAAACCCCGGGCTTGCGGGGTTGCAAAATCAACTGCGCCAGCTGTTCGCCCTCTTCGGGCCGCGCCACGAAGTCGATGCCGGAGGTGTCGATCCACAAGACCCGCGACCCGCGTGCGAACCGGTAGTGCTTGTGGTAGCCGTAGGCGATCTTGTCGAGGTAGTCGCCGGGCAGGTCTTGCTCGTAGGAGCGGCCGCGCTGGATGATTTGGTCCCGGATGCGCTCGCGGTTGCGGTCGAGGATGGCGATGACTTCGGGCTGGGCCACCTGCTCTTCCATCAGCCGGTACATGGTCCGGAAGAGTTTGTACTCGTTCGCGGGCAGGTTGGCTTTGGCAAAAATCAGGCTCTTCGCGAAGCTGTAATCGCTGATCACCCGTTGACGGAACAAATTCCGCGCGCCCAACACCTCGCGCATCTGCCGGTACCGGTCGCTTACAAAGGCCAGTTCCACCGAAAACGCGTGGTTGTCCGGATCGGCGTAAAACCGCTCCAGAAATGGGTTTTCGGCAAACCGCTCGAGCAGCAGTTCCGAGCCGAGCTGCTCCGCAAGCATCGTGGCAAACGTGGTCTTGCCGGCGCCGATGTTGCCTTCAATCGCCACAAAGGCGTAGGGGGATTTCGTGAGGGGGCTCATGAGAGGTCGACGGCGGTTTTGCGAACAGGTGTGGCGTCTGAACAGGAGGCCAAAATAGCACGAACCGACCGATCCGGCCCCGCGATCCACAATTCCGGCGCCACCTCGGCCAGCGGTTCCAACACGAACCGCCGCTCCGCCAACTTCGGATGCGGTACCGTCAACTCGGCGTTCCGCAGGGCCATGCCTTCAATCGCTAGCACGTCGCAGTCCAAGGTGCGGCTGGCGTACCCGTCCCCGGAACGCTCGCGCCCGGCCGCCCGCTCCACCGCCAGCAGCC
>JALQTD010000128.1 GCA_023264155.1 Flavobacteriales bacterium
GGCGTCGACACCTACGACGACTACTACCACCACATCGACGAGTACCGTCAGGCCATCGAGCGTGTGGGCCTGCTCTCGAACTACTCTCTGCTTCGCATGACCTTCGAGGAAGCCCTCGAGCACATCGCCGGGAACGACACGCCCCACCCCGGCCGGCGTGCCCGTGAACAGGAGGTCGCCGACCTTGAGGGTCATGTACTTGGAAACGTGGGCGATCAACTGATCGACGGGGAAGAGCATGTCGCTGGTGTTGCCTGTTTGGACCGGGATGCCGTTTTTTTCCAAAGTGAAGTTCAGGTTTTGGACCCCGGCGGGAAAATCGCTCAACGGGCGCCAATCGCGGGACACCACGGCCGAGCCATCGAACGCCTTCGCCTTCTCCCACGGATGCCCCTTCTCCTTGCAACGCTGCTGGACGTCGCGCGCAGTAAAATCGATGCCCAACCCCACTTCTGCATAATATTTTGCGGCAAAAGCCGGCTCAATCGCCTTGCCGAGTCGGTTGATGCGGATGACCACCTCGACTTCGTAGTGGATGTCGTCGCTCCAATCGGGCAGGTAAAACGGATGTTTCTGTAGCTGCAGCGCGCTGTCCGGCTTCAGGAAAAACAGGGGCTCTTCGGGAATGGCATTGCCGAGCTCTGCGGCATGTAAAGCATAATTGCGACCGATGCAGATGATTTTCATGGGGCCAAAAATGCAACCAAATCCCCCATCACGGTTCCACCCAGTAAAAGGCCACCTCCACCCGGCGATCCCATTCGGGCTCCCACCCGGCGCGGTCCTCCCCGAAATAATTCATGAGCACCCGCTCTTCCGCCACCCCGCACTCCAAAATCTTCGCCCGCACCGCCTCGGCGCGCACCCGGGACAGTTCCTCGTTCATGCGGCGCGAACCGTGCGCATCGGCATGCCCCGTGCACACAGCGTGAAGTTGCGGAAACCGCACCATGAGGTCGCGCACTTCAGCGAGCTGCATCCGCGCATTCAAGTCCAGCACGGATGATCCCGGGGCAAACGGTACATCAAACTGCTCGGGCACGTTGAGGTCAGCTAAGGCCGGCACCTCTGCGACCGATCGGGGGCCGTGCGTGGGCGCGGCAGGAACGGGTGCTGGCGACCCCGACCAAGCGAGGCTCACCGGCGCCGAGGGAAACGCTGATCGGTCTTCCGCCTCGAGCACATCGCGCAAGGCCCGCGACATGGGCACCGAAACCGCCTCCATCGTTCCCCCTACGCCCGGATCCTTCGGCATGCTCCACCCTCCCTGCGCCGCAATCTGTTCCCACAAGCCTGAACGCTGGAACACCCCGAGCTCCAAGGCGAGCTGCATTTCCAGTTCGTTCAACCGGCCCTGCACCAACAAGTAGAAGCGCTCCTCCAACGGCCGGTTCATGCGCCCCGAAGTGCGCGCCAAATCCCGCTCATCCAATTCCTGCACATCCCCCAACAACTCCAACACCTCATCAGAAAAACCCGCAAAGCCCGGCAGCTCCCGCTCACCTTGCAACGCCATCACATCATCCACCAACGCCTCCAAGTCCCGCCGCATGGCCTTCGGGGATTGGGCCCATGACACGTCCAATTCCACCACCTCCAACTCCGACTCCAAATAGAGCCGCATGCCGAGCAGGAGGGTCTGTTGCGCCAGTGCAGCGCGGTCCTCCGCCATGCCTTCCCAAGAGGGCATGGATTGGGCAGCAACCCCGGGAATCAGGCCGACCAAGCAAGCCGCGCACAGCCCCCACCAAGTGACGTGTCGTAAAATCAGGACCAATTTGGTTGTGAACTCGCCGAATAAAGGCAAGCGAATGCCCGAAGATAGTTATTTCATCGACGAAATCGCAACCCTACTTACCCCGTCCCTTCAACACCGTGATGACGGTGTAGACGAGGATTTTCAAATCCAATGCGATGGACATGTTTTCGATGTAGATCAAGTCGAACCGCAGGCGTTGGATCATCTCGTCCACGTTCGTGGCGTATCCGTATTTGACTTGTCCCCACGAGGTGATGCCTGGGCGGACTTTTTGGAGGTGGCGGTAGTGGGGAGCTCGCTCCATGATTTGGGCGATGAAATGGGCCCGCTCAGGACGCGGCCCCACCAGCGACATGTCGCCGCGGATGACATTGAAAAACTGTGGCAACTCATCCAATCGGCTCTTGCGCAAGAACTTGCCTACCCGCGTAATCCGGGGATCCTCGTCGCTGCTCAACTGCGGCCCCTGGCGCTCCGCATCTTGGACCATCGTCCGGAACTTGATGATGTTGAAAGGCTTGCCGTACAAACCGATGCGCTCTTGGACGTAGAAAATCGGCCCCTCAGAATTCAACTTCACGGCCAAAGCAATGGCCGCATACACGGGAGTCAGTAGCAACAGCGCCACAGCCGACACCGTCCAATCCATGGCCCGCTTCAATACCACCTGCCACTGCGGCATGATGTTGCGGTCCACCTCAATCAAGGGCGTGCCGTAGATGCTTGTCATCCGCACGGAACCGCTGAGGATGTCGTAAATGTCCGGGATGATGCGCACGGCCACTTCCAACCCACCGAGTTCATTCAAAATCCGCTCCAGCACTTCGTGATCCCCTGAACCGATGGCGATGATGACCTCTTCCACCCCATGCGTTTCCACCACTTCTCGCAACGCTTGGACGGGCCCCAATCGCGGCATCAAGGCGGACAGTTCCGTGTCCACGCCATTCACTTGCAAGTAACCGACGAATGCATAGCCGAGCCGTTTGCGTGCGCCTTGGATTTCCTCCACCATCCGCACCGCCCGCGCATTGCCCCCGATGACCAAGGTCGCAAACGTCCACTGCCCGCGGTGGATGCGCTTCACCGTTCGGGTAGTCCAAATCAAGCGACCGAACAACGTGAACAGCCACTGCGAAATGACCAAGACGGAGAACGACGCATAGTACTGTTGGTAGCGTGCAATCGTATCGTCGAGGATCAAGGCGAAGAACAGCAACACCCCACCGAGGAAGGCCGCCGCCAGGGTCGACCCCACTTCGAGGATGCGGTGGCGCTTCAACGGCCGCTGGTACATCCCGAGCACCGCATGCAATCCGATCCAAAACAGCGGCACCAGCATCAATCCCAACCGGTATCGCCCACTGAACGCCACCTCCGGCGCGAACCCGATGGCCTCCGGCTCCAGCCACAATTTGCGGTACCCGAACAACACCGACCACGAAGCGGCAGCCGCCAACCAATCCGTCAGCACATACGCCACGCGCAGGGCACCGCTTTTCGGGTGGTTCCTCATTCGGCCTGCACAATTTTCAAGTTGTCCACCGCGAACCACGTCGTTTCCGCCGACCCGTCCCACACCGCCTCGAGGGTGACCTCAAACCAGGCCGCAGACGTTTCGCTGCGCACCACCGGTCCGAGGTCGAGGTAGATTTTCTTCCACGCACCGTCGGAACTGTTCAGCACCAGGATGGGCGTGGGGTTGTCCTGGATGAGGTTTTGCGGGTTGAGTCCGATGGCGAAACTTTGGGTGCACGCGTAGTCGAATTCCAGCCAGCACGGGCCGTTCGGATTGAGCGGGTATTGCTGCTCGTTGGTTTGGGCCCAAACCGTGGCCGCCGAAGCCGACAACTCCGCCCTGCCCGACCCCACGCCTTCGAACACCTGGCCGTCCGCCGTCGTCCGAACCACTTCGGCCGTGGACGTCACGGATTCAGCAAAGCGGTTCGCCGTCTCGAAATCTTCCACGAACAACACTTCAAATCCCTCGGCATATCCGGCCTCAAACGACAGGGTGTCGGTGCCCCCTTCCGACAAGGCCAACTCCACCGGCACCGCGGCGTACGGTGGGTAAGGTTTGCGCGTGGCTGCAATGCCATTCGCCCGGATGCCCGCCGAGAACGTCAGTTCGACCACCTCCCCCGTCTCCCCGACCAGCACCGGAATATCAGCCGGCAAAGGGAACGCCCCCAACACATCCGTCGGCGTGTACACCCACACTTCTTCCACCCGCGCCGAAGCGCTGCCCTGGCCGTCCTCGAGCACCACGGACCATTCTGGCACGTGGATGCGGTGCGGCACTTCGGCATCGCGCAGCTTGCCGCAACCAGCAGCAAGGACAGTTCCAACGAGTAAGGCGGCCTGGATTTGGTTCACAGCTCGGGGTTCAGGTCGGCAAAAATATCCCATTTCGCATGCTGGGACACGACTCAGAACGGCGGCAAGCCCGGATTCGTATGGTGCATTGCCCACATTCCGGAAGCACTTATCAACATCAGCGCGCGCATTGCACGCACGACGTCGCCCCCGGCATGAGCAAGATGCGCCCCACGGGGATGGCCTCGCCGCACCGAGCGCAATGACCGAACCCGGGCTCGTCCAACCGTGCCAGTGCCCGCTTCAACCCGGCCTCCTGCTGTTCCGCCTGGCGCAATGCGGCCTCGTTTACGCTCTTGTTGTTGATGGCGTCCATGCGGCTGACCCGGCCGATGGCGTTTTCCGGCGAGATGGGGCGGACGAGCTCGCGGTATTCGGCGATGCGCTCTGAGAGGGCGATGAGTTTGGCCTCAATGCGCCGCCTGATTTCCTCCTTTTCCTCAGATTTCAACATTCCATCAAGATAGGGCCTTCAGGGACAATGAACTGCGTTGAAAGGTGTAATTTCGCGCCATGAAATTTTTCATCGACACGGCGAACCTGGACCAAATCCGCCAGGCCCAAGACCTCGGCATCCTCGACGGGGTGACCACGAACCCCTCCCTGATGGCGAAGGAGGGCATTTCCGGAGAAGCGGCAGTGCAGGCGCATTACCGCGCGATTTGCGACATTGTGGACGGCGACGTGAGCGCAGAAGTGATCGCGACCGATTTTGATGGCATGATCGCTGAAGGCCAAATCCTGGCCGACCTCCACGACAACATCGTCGTCAAGGTCCCCTGCACCGCCGATGGCATCAAGGCCGTCCGTTGGTTCACCGACCACGGCATCCGCACGAATTGCACCCTCATTTTCTCGGCGGGACAAGCGCTCCTCGCCGCGAAAGCCGGCGCCACTTATGTGAGCCCGTTCATCGGCCGCCTCGACGACATCAGCGCCGACGGCCTGAACCTCATCGAGCAAATCCGCACCATCTTCGACAACTACGAATTCGGCACGGAAATCCTCGCTGCGAGCGTGCGCCACACCATGCACATCCTCGAATGCGCAGAACTCGGGGCCGACGTCATGACCGGTCCGTTGAGCGCCATCATGGGCCTGCTCAAGCACCCCCTCACGGACGCGGGCCTCGCCCAGTTCCTCGCCGACCACGCGAAAGCCGCAGCCGAAGCGTGATGCTGGTTCGTTTGCACCCCGACAACCCCGACCCGCGCCGGTTGAAGCAGGTCCTCGACGTGCTCGAGCGCGACGGGGTGGTCGTGGTGCCGACGGACACCGTGTACAGCTTCGCATGCCGGCTCGGGTCCACGAAAGGACTCGAGCGCATTGCCCGGTTGAAGGGGGTGAAGCCGGAGAAAGCGCCGTTCAGTTTGGCTTGCGCGGATTTGAGCCAATTGAGCGTGTATTCCAAACCGGTGACCAACGACGTGTTCAAGCTGATGCGGCGCGTGTTGCCCGGTCCGTACACGTTCATTTTGACAGCTACCACCCAAGTCCCGAAGTGGTTCCGGGGCAACAAGAAAACCATCGGTATCCGGGTCCCCGACCACGGATCGCTGCAGGCCATCGTGCAGGCCTTGGGCTCACCGCTCGTGGTGAGTTCGGTGCATGACGAGGACGATGTGGTGGAGTACACCACCGATCCGGAGTTGATTGCGGAGCGATTTGGCCAGCAGGTCGACGCCGTTGTGGACGGGGGCCTCGGGGCCCTCGAGGGTTCGACGGTCATCGATTGCACGGGGCGGACCATCGACGTGATCCGGGAAGGCCTCGGCCCCGTCGACTTCCTTTAACGTCCTTGCTTGGGCGCCCGGGACGCCAACATCGGAACAAAGGCGAACTCGCCGTGTTCCTCCCGTTCGAATTCGGTTTCCGCCACGCGGCG
>JALQTD010000129.1 GCA_023264155.1 Flavobacteriales bacterium
ACCCAATGCAGCGCCCCGTAAACCGCCACGGCAAGCCACGCCGCCTCCCGCCCTACGAGCCGCCGCCCCACCAACACCAGCGCCACCAGCCCAGACAACGAAGCCGCGACGAAAGGTAATTTCACCCACAAAGGGGCAGCCCCGTCGAGGCCGATTCCGATTTGGTCCCCCAACCACACCCACCCCGTCAAGAACGCCTGCACCCCGGCCGGATGCGCGTCCACCAGCACCGCCTCCGACCAAAAGGCCTCCCACGAATCGGTCAGGAACACCCGGCGCAACGCCGAGAATTCGTCGTGGCTGAAGCCCATCAGCACCCCGTTCACCCCATGCAGCGCCGCCGCCACGCCGAACGCCGCCCAACCCCAACCCCGCAGCGCCTCGCGCAGTGCCCGAACGGTTTGCATGCGGCGAAGATACCGGCCGCGCGCTAACTTGCCGCCATGACCCGACTGCTTCCCTACCTCGCGGGCGTGAGCCTGCTGTTGTGTGCATGCCAAACCGGAGCCCAGAACCAACCCACCTACCCCCTCACCTTCGAAGGCCACCAGCCGGCCCATCCCATGCGGCTCGCCGACGGGACCCCGCGCACCCTCCCCGACGGCTCGCCCATACAGCTCGCGGGCGGGACGTTTCGGTTGGTGCTGGAAGCGGACGGGCAGGTCGCGGTGACCCGACAGCTCGACGACGGGCGCAGCTTTGCTTACCGCGGGACGTGCAGCGCGGGGTCCGATCCGCGGCTGATGCGGTGCACGGCGTCGGACGGGGTCGGGGTGCCGCTGCAGTTCGCGTTGGCGCTGCGCGATGATTGGGGCGGGGGCGAATACCGGTCGCAAGGGTACGACCCGGCGTTCGGCGTCGAGCGGGTGCAGGCCGCCGCGGAATAACGCTAGCGCAGGACCGTGATTTCGCCGGTGAGGCGGAGGTCGCCCGTGCCGGTCAACACGTGGACGCCATCGGCATCTTCCACCTGCACCGGTTCGTCGCCGCGCGGGATGATGAGTTCGTAATAGTAGGTGCCTTCGGTCGCGGCCACCGGGCCGTCCAAGGCGGGGCTCCAGCCGGCTGAGGCGCCGAAGTTGCTGTGCGTGAACACCGGGACGCCCCAGCGGTCCCAAATCGTGATGCGGCTCGCGGGCCAGTGCTCCAGCCCGTCTACGCGGAAGGCGCCGTTGAGGTAGTCGCCGTTGGGCGTGATGACGTTGGGGATGAAGAGGCCGCAGTCCTCGGACGCGACCGAGAATGTGCCGGTCGCCGAGAAGCAAGGGGGCGACGTGGAGAGGGCGACTTCGTAGATGCCGTCGGTTTCGGCGATCCAGGGGCCGCCGGTGGCGAGCCATTCCGGGGCCATGCTGCCGCCGTCATCGAAGTACCAGTCCCACACGATGCCCTCCGGTTGCTCAGCGCCGTGGTCAATTTGGAGCACCACGGGCTCATCTTCGCAGCGAAGGATGGCGATGGGGTCCCAGCCGGTGGGCGGGGTGAGCGCGGTGAGCTGCAGGTCGAATTGGCCGGTGCCGAGGTTGCCGCAAGGATCCTCAACCGAGCCGGCATCGGAGGTGAACAGGAGGTTGTAGGCCCCGGATTGCTGAATCGGCGCGCTGGGCGTGAGCGTGAAGGATTGGCACATGCCGCCGGACGGATTGACGGGCGAGATTTGGGCCAAATCCACCTCCGCCCCACCCGGGCCGAACAGCGCAAAGTCCGCCAGCTCCACCGTCTCCAACAGCACCGGCTCGCTCAGCTCCACCGCCAGCTCCGACAAATCGCACGGCACCACCACATCCGCAATCGTCGGCGCCACCCCGTCGTACAAGCTCGCCGTCGAGAACCCGAAATCCAGCGTGTACCCATACGGGCTCTGCGTCCAATTCATGACCACCAAGGCATAGGTGTCGCCCGCCGTCACGGGCAAGTCGGCATTGAACGCCGGGCCGTTCGCATTCCCTGGCCCGTTCGAAGTGCCCGTCCCTCCCATCGCCGTCGAAATGCCAGTCGCCCCGTTGTTCCCAAACTCCCCGAACGAATTGCACGCCACCTCGGGCGACGTCCCTCCTGCCGAAATCCCGGCGCACCCGCCTGTGCTGATGTCGAACACCGCCCAGTCGTAATCATCGGCCACTTGGTTCGGGGTGAGAATGAAGCTGAGCAACCCGTCCTCTTGCACGGTGAAGGTGTACCAAACGCTCGGATATTCGGTGCCCTCGTTGCACTCGCCCGTGTACTCCATGACCTCTCCCGTGCTGAAGGACGCATTTTCCTCGCTGTAAAAATCACCACAGAGGTTCACCGCACCTTCGCAGTCCGCTGTGGTTTGGGCCAAAACCAGCATCGGCATCCAAAACGCCCCGAAGAGCCACACCCAGCGCGCAGAAAAAACCATGCGGTAAGATACACGAAACCAACAAATTCCAGGCACTACTGTCCCAATTCACGCATCACCCAAGACTTCAGTGATTCCGACTCTTCGAGGTTCAGCTTCTTGCGGATTTGGCTGCGCAAGTTGTAGATGTGGGATTTGGTGCAATTCATCAACTTGGAGCACTCCGCTGCCGAATAGCCCTTGCCGATGAGTTCCAACAGCCGCAACTCGGATTCCGACAAGTCCGACTTCACCATCCAGCGGTGCATGGATTCCGACTGTTTCGCTTCCAACAACTCCTTCAACTCCGCAAGCTGAGCAATGGCGCCTTCACTGTTCGAACGCGCGACGAGCGCATCCCGGATGATTTGGATGGACTTGTGATCGCGCTCATCGAACTTCAAGCGGCTCGCGGTGTGTTCGCGCGTGCGACGCTGTTGGTTCTTGCGCACAAAAAACACGCCCACCGCGAGCAGCATAAAAGCCGCCGCCCCCATCAACAGCCCGTTTAACCTTCTCCGCTCCTCCAGCATGCGCTCCAATTTTTCCTGCAAAATCACCACGGAGCCATTCGGAACCGCGGCCTTGCCATAGGTTTGCTCTAAAACCAAGCCGCGCCGTGCAATGTCCCACTTCACCGCAAGCGGAAGGTGGCTAACTGCCGAATGTTGCTGGTTTTCACACAAGTCCTCCATGAAGGCGGGCACCTGATCGTACAACTCAATCAAAAAATCCGTGCTCAACGTGGCCCGGTGCGCAATGAACGCATCGTAGTCGTCGCGCATCAACAAGTACATCCAGTACACGTCCACGGCGTAGTCGGGAATTTGGTCAAACCCTTGGGCCTGTCGCTCCTCATAAATGCTCCGTGCTTCCGCTTCCTTATCAAGGAGGATGTTGGCTGAAAGCATGTTCCAATACAGCATGTCCAGGGCGGTGCTGTCCGGGTCGTCGATCCGGCGCGCCACCTCGAAAAACGGTCCCACATCCTGGTACCTGCCGCGCGCATTCAAGGTGGATACGATGTTGTTCAAGGTCATGAGCTTGATGTCATCCCCCTGCAAGCGCAAGGCTTCTTCGTAATAGAATTGCGCCGAGTCCAGCTGGCCCTCACGTTGGTAACAGGTGCCGATGTTTTGCGTGGCAGATGCTTGGTTGTCGGCGCCCGCATGGTTCACCACAAAACGCCAATGCTGGCGTGCCTGGCTGTACTCGGACTGGCGAAAGTGCAAGATTCCGAGTTGGTAACGCACCGAAGTGGACTGGAGCAAGCAGGCATCCCCCGCATCGAGCAATGCAATCGCCCGGTCCAATTCCCCTTGGCGCTGCGCAATTTCCGCCAGTGCATAGGCGCCTATGACGGCCTCAAAACACCCACCTGATTCGCGCCCTTTCGCCATCATGCGCTCACCGTATGCTATCATCTCGCTGTTGCTCGACCAAGGAAGTTGCTTCAGCTCATTAATGACGCGATTATCAAGTTCTTCATCAAATGTTTGCGCCAACAAAACAGGAAGCAACGTGACGCCTGACATGATGCATAAAATCCACTTTATCATGTAACAAAAATAGTCATGAATGCGCTTGACCTGACCGGTTGAGCGCAATGTTCTCCCGCCCCGACGTACCTTGCTACATGTTTCGTCCCATTCTCAGCCTCCTCCTGCTGTTTTCGGCTCATGCCCTGCACGCCCAAGTCGCGGACTGCAATGACCCCGCGATGCCTTTCGATTTGTTCGCGCCGTTGGCAACCGAACGCGCCACATCCCTACGGCCCGTGACCCACGACGCATCGAACACGCTGCATCTAGCGTTAAATGAGCGCGTAGCCGACGTGCTCCGTGCCGAACACCCCACGCGCCTGTCCACGGTGATCCCCGGACCTGGTGGCGAAAAATGGCTCCTGCATTGGGAACGATTCTCGGCCTACAAACCCGAATTCAAAATCAACCGCATGACGGCAGCAGGCCCCATCGTGGAATCGTACGCGCCTCGGCTGCTGACCTACGCCCTCGAAGCGGAAAAAGGCAGCGGCACGTTGGTCGTGCTCGAAGACGAACTGATGGGCACCTTTACGGTGGATGGGGTGGGCTACGAACTGACGCGCATCGAGGGGGATGCCTACGCCCTCTTCCCGCTGTCCGATGCCGCGCACGGGTTGACGTTTGAATGCGGGGCGATTGATGAGTTGCCCGTCCAACGCGACCTTCAGGCCAAATCCACTGCCACCCAACCCAACCCCGTTTGCGTCGAGGTCGCCCTCGACGTCGACTTCCACACTTACGGCACCTTCGGTTCGGATTGCTATCCCGCGGTCGAGTGGGCCCTGGCGATGCTCGCCGGTGTGCATGTGATTTACGATGCGGAATTGGCCGACATGGTGGATTTGCAGGCGAGCTATGTGAACGTTTGGGAGGTCACCGACCCATATGCTTCCGTGGTGAACAATGGAGGAGGCATGCTCGACGCATTTCGCGTGGAATGGGCGACGAACCCAGCACTCGTGACCATTCCGCGGGACATCACCCACTTGCTCACGCGCCGAACGAATACGGGCACGGGCGGCATTGCCTACTTGGATGTGACGTGCTGGCAGGACTATGCGTTTGGCCTGTCCTCTTACCTCAACGGCGGCAGCACCTACATCCCCGGCACCTACGCGTGGAATTTGAACGTCGTCGCCCACGAAATCGGGCACAACTTCGGCGCGAACCACACCCACTGGTGCGGCTGGAGCACCGGCCCCATCGACAACTGCTACGATCTGGAGGGCAGCTGCTCGGGCTACACGAACAACCCCACGGCCCAAGTCGGCACCATCATGAGCTACTGCCATGCCGTGACGGGCGGTTCGGTGAACCTTCAGTTTCATTCCACGGTCGAAAACGAAGCCCTGATTCCGACCATCACGGCGGACGGGAGCTGCTTCGGCGGCTGCGCACCCTTCACCTCCAGCTGCGCCTACTACGGCTGCACGGATCCGGCGGCATGCAATTACTCTGCGGAGGCGGTCGAGGACGATGGCAGCTGCACCGAATTGGACAGCTGCGGGATTTGCGGCGGAGATGGGACGGCCTGCATCGGCTGTTCGGATGAGTTGGCTTGCAATTACAGCGAGCTGGTGACCACCGATGACGGTTCGTGCTATTACGGGCCCGCCGGCGGGCCGTGCGATTGCGGCAGCGAGCAGCTCCTCACGGCAACGCTTTCCGGAACGGAAATGTTGGAGACGACGGTCACAGGAAGCGGTTACATCTCCTCGCTCGAAGTAACCTTGGACTTTACCTACACGGGGGACCAAAGCTGGGCATCCGAAGCCGTACTGTTCATCGAGTCCCCAGACGGTTCCTGCATCGAAATCGGCGGATACGACAACATGTTTGCCTGCGACAACACGAGTTCTTGGCCTTCGGGATGGGCGGTCGATGTGGGGGGAACGTACACCGCCACCGTCGACCTGCTCGAACCCATCGGTGGCATCGGGACGTGGACCTTCGGGATTGGCAACGGGTGGAGCGGATCCGTGCTCTCGGGATACGTCATGACGGTGGTTCCGGATCAGTTCTGTGCGTTTGAGCTGGTGCCTGGTTGCACGGACGTGACCGCCTGCAACTACGCGCCAGAAG